>CAMWWJ010000010.1 GCA_947177925.1 uncultured Lachnospiraceae bacterium | reverse complement strand
CACCTCTTCTGCCGGAGGACATGGTTGTCTGAACCCTGGCATGGTATTGGTCATAAAATGATGGAACCGCCGCCTTTTGTTATCATACGATTTCATTGATATTCCCGTTGACATACACGCACACTCCTTGCCATGCCTCTTCCAGTGCCGGATTGCCACAGCTTCCGGTAAAGATCTGTTTGGTAAGCTCCCCTATGGATGCTTTTATCCTGACTTTCATTTCCGTATTTTCCTTCACCGCAAGCCTGCCCGCCCTGCTATAGCCTTTGCCTGCATTCCACAGAAAAACGCCTTCATTAGCAGGAATATCCTTATCTTCGATTTCCAGAATCAGCTCTTTTTCTACCTGACTCTCCAGCATGGACAGCATTGTCTCTGTATGCATGACCCTTGCCATAATCACAGGCTTTCTTTTCTCCTGCTCCAAAAAGATCATTTCCACCAATGGCTTTTCTTCCTCTTTATAAAGCAGCTCCTGAAAAAAGGGAGCTTTTCCATCCAATGCACAGACAGCATAGGCTGACAGCTTTTCCTGTCTTTCCAAAAGAAAAATGCCCCCCTTCTGGCTTTCCGTCTCCTTGATGAGCACTTTAAAATATTGCTCTGTATGGTTTAAGTAGAAATCGTATTGCTCCTCTGACACGGCTTGGGCAAATGAGGCCAGCTTTCCGATGTCATTAGCATTTGCTAACCGTATGGTGCATGTTTCTCCCTGATTATCCTGAAGGGAAAGGCTCCGGCTGTTATCCTCTGCTAACCATACCAGCTTTTCTTCTGACAGCTTTCCTTCATGCAGGAAATATTCTTTTCTCTCATAAATGTATTCAAAGGAAAAGGGCCTGTATATCTCCGGATCCGCAGGCATCAAAAAGGCAAATGGCTCTTTTCTCTTATACAATTCCAAAAAAGCTTCACGAAGCAGCTTCCTCATACAGCCCTTATGCCTCCATGTTTCTTTCGTAGCGACTCCAACTATATAGGACACATTTTCTTCTTTTCGTTGGAGCGCTCTTAAAACTGCCTGATAAGGAGTCAGATGCAGCATGGAAATAATCTCTTCCCGGTCCTTTAATACAAAAGCCGTATTTTCCGATGCTTTATCGCTGTAATAGTAATCAACAAATTCTCTGCTGTCTTCCGAAAACACTTCTTCCCACAGCTTTCTTGTTGACAGTACTTCCATCTTTTCCAATTTTTGTAATTTTAGTTTTTCCAATTCAGTTTTCTGTAATTGGGGATCATATGTCTTCATGCTTCCTTCTTCCATTTCTCTGCCTGATCTCCTTTCAAACTCCCGCCTGCTTTCTAGGGAAAACAGCTTTTATTTGTTATGGGGACAGCCGCTGCAGCCTGTGCAGTCCTTTCCAGCCTGATTGGTCACATCCTCTGCCACTAAGTTAATGGGGCTTGTGAGCATACAGATTGCCTGAGCGGAAATTCCTTCTCCCGTTCCAGTAAATCCAAGACCTTCTTCCGTAGTCGCCTTTACATTTACCTGTTCTGCCAGAATGCCTAAGGCGCCTGCGATATTTTGGCGCATCTGATCGATATAAGGACGCATCTTAGGCTTTTGTGCGATAATGGTGGCATCCACATTTTCTACATAAAACATATGCTCTGACAGCAGCTTTCCTACTTCTTCTAAAAGCTTTAAGCTGTCCGCACCCTTATAGGCTTCGTCTGTATCCGGAAAATGCTTTCCAATATCCCCTAAGGCCGCGGCGCCTAACAGGGCATCCATAATGGCATGTAAAAGCACGTCTGCATCAGAATGTCCTAAGAGTCCCTTTTCATAGGGAATTTCCACTCCGCCCATGATGAGCTTTCTTCCTTCTACTAATTTGTGTACATCATATCCCATTCCTACCCGCATTGCGATTCTCCTCCATTTGCCTTTTTTTATTTTTTCTTTTTTATAAGTATATCATATTTTGTTTCCGTCTACACAAAATGATTGATTTGAATGGGTGAATAGTGAATGTGAATGAAAAATAGTTGTTGAAATTCCCTGCCCCTTATGTTATATTAGTCATAGGAAAAGCACCCACTCCAAAGGTGGATGCTCCGAGTCAAGACACCTTGTCCTTACGGACACTGCCTATCCTGTGGGTCAGACAGGATAGGCATTTTTATTTTTTCTTGTTGTCCTTATCTCTTGTGAGAAAGGCAAGAAACGCAACAAGCAAGCTACCAAAGGTCGCTAACAATGTTAGTATTCCAATGAAAATTGAGATAATCTCAAATGCTGTCATATCACGCACCTCCCTTCCTATGTATTCCTGGCAAGCCAGGCATTGGCCCGGGAGGCTGCCACCCTGTCATGGGTACTCTCCTAATGGCTTTCGCCATATCTATAATTATATCATTTTTCAATAATATTTCAATCAATTAATAGCGTTTTTCCATTTATTGTTCTGTCTTTATATTTTATAAAAATTGAACAAGAGTAAACTCCCTCTTAAAAAAACGCCTAAACCAGATTATGACCACCCGCTATGAAGCCTCCTGTCTGACAGGAACCACTTCATAAGCGGGTGGTCATATTTGTTTTTTTATCTGTTATTTCTTAATTATCGCTTTAGAGCCAACGCCTCTTGCCTTTAAAATCTTCTTATAAGAAGCCAGCTTCTTCTTTGGAACCTTAATGGTTGCCTTGGCTGCAATGCCCCCAAATGCTTTACTTCCCACCTTCTTGCTTGTAAGCTTGGTAGTCTTGATTGTAATCTTTTTCAACTTTTTACAGCCATAGAATGCCTTGCTTCCTATCTTACTTACCTTGGAAGGAATGGTAATGCCTGTCAGCTTTGTACACTTATAAAATGCCTTGCTTCCTATCTGGGTCAGATTCTTTGATAATGTCACTTTCTTAAGCTTGCTGCAGCCGTAAAATGCATTATTGCCGATTGTTTTTATATTGCTTCCCATTTTAACAGTCTGAACGGTCTTGTTGTTCTTAAATGCGCCGGCATCAATGGCTGTTACCTGATAGGTAGTGCCATCCACCGTAATCGTGCTGGGTATCGACACTGTCTTTGACGCAGCCGTAAGGGAAACCATGGCTACTGTTTTTGTGGTGGAATCTGCCTGCGTAACTTTGTATGTTGCCTTTGATGCGGAATCCGTTACAGAATCTCCCGCCTTCAGGCTGCTTCCTATTGTAGTGTCCCCGCCTGACGTGGTACCGCCACCGCTTCCGGTTTTTGGGATTATTTCTGTCTTTGTCTCAATCTGGCATTCTATACAAGTATAAGTCCTGATGCCATCTTCTGTTGCTGTTGCCGGTTTTGTTACCGTTCCTCCGTCCCAGTTGTGGACATCTCCATAGCTTCCATATGGCTGTCCGCATCTGGTGCATACTGCCTGTGACCGACAGGTTGCAGTTCCTCCTGTGTGCCCCAGTGCGGGAACTATTTCCAAATCCGTCACTTCATCACAGGCACTGCAATGGATGGACTGACTTCCCGGCTTTGTACAGGTAGCTTCCTTATTAACTGTGGGCGTGTCTTCCCACTGATGTCCGCCTGTAGGTATCCAGCTACCGCTTTCTATAATTGAACGACAGTTTATACAGATTTTATCTCCGCTATAGCCATCCTCCGTACAGGTTGCTTCTATGGCACCTCTTATCTCAAGATACTGCTCTTCATGCTGACAGTCAATGCCAGTGAGCCGAACTGCTACTGTTACGATTTCATAATTATCTTTATCCGCTCCATTATAAACAACCGTCACATCTATAATCTGCTGATCTTCAATTACGATATCCTTATCGAAATCTGACCATTCCCAACCGTTGCCTAAGAACACATCGGCCAGCGGACCTACCATTACTGTCATTTCCGCTTCCGGCTCTCCTGCAGGTATCCCTGCCTTCTCTATCACAAATTCCTTTTGTACAGTTCCGGCATAATTGTCTATTCCGGTTACGGTCACAGAAGCCGTTCCTGCATTTTTATTGTTACTAAATAAGATTTGATATTCTTCCTCCTTTATCAGCTCCCTTTCTCCATCCATTACCATTACCGACGGGATGATGGGCATTCCGGAGTAGATATAGGTTCCGGTTATGAGCACATTACTGTCTGTCAGAGTCTTTGGCTCGATGGTAAAAGTCAGCCTGTTGTTATCCACTATTTTTCCGGCATAGCTGTTGATTCCAGTAACGATAGCTATGGGCATCTGATCCTCAAAAACCTGTGCTCCGCAGGCATTGATATTATTCAAATAATTTACGATATAATCCGTTCCTTTCGTCAAAATCTTTGTACCGTCTTTTACAACGATATCCGGCTCCTTGGGACTGCCGTCATAAATATAGACTGCAGACTCATCTGCAAAGAAAACCTTGATACCGATATCCGGTTCCTGTTGCATCTCTTCCACTGTGCGGATGGATTTTTTCAAGGCCCTCACTGACTGGTTAATCTGTACCTGGGTCGCTAATGGATCTTCATAAACAGCCTTTGCCTCGTTCCAGCAGGTTTTAAGCGCTGTCAGCTCTGCACTGTCAGGTTTATCCTGCATTACCTGTTGCGCTTTGGCAATCAGAGAACTCAACCCGGTCTTATCTATTTCAACCGTGCCATTTCCTACCTCATAATCCTGTCTGCTGAATGTGCAGGAATTTCCCGTAAAAGAAGTCACTGTAATATCCACACTGCCTGCAACATCAGTAATATCTGCCGTCTGTGCCCCATCTCCATTGACTATAAGGGAATAACCTGTTGTTCCTTCCGGCAGTTCATACACATACCAGCCTTCTGCATCTTTCGTATCCAGTTCTGTTCCCGGCCAGGAGCCCGCCAATCTAACCTCACTACTTCCTTCTCCTGTCCATACATACACAGCAGGACTGCTCCAACTGTCTGCCTTTATACGGATAACGGGATTTGCCTTTAAGGATATACATGCCCTCATGGCTGCTTCTAAATCTTCTTCCGCACTTTCATATACTTCCGGCTCCTGAGCTGACTGAAGGATCACTGTTGCCTCTGCAATTACCGTCTGCAAATCTTCCACTGCGGCAGCATCATAGTTTGCCGCATCATTTTGCGCACTGGAAAGTCTTTCTTTTGCTCTGACAAGAGCACTTTCCAATTTTGCCTTTGCCAAAGCCCCTTTTTCCATCACTGTAATGTTGACCTTCTTTGTTGACTGATCCTTTCCATCACTTGCTGTTACTGTCAGGGTATAGCTGCCCACCACAGGCTTTTCCCACAAAAACATCCCGGTAGATACATCAAATGCAGCTCCATCCGGTACTCCGGCCACAGTCATTGTCACCCTGTCACCATTCGGGTCGGAAACAGCAACTGTAAAGGACAGACTTTCTCCTGCCACAGCCTGAAAAGATTCCGAAACATTGATTACCGGCGGTTTATTTGCTGTAACATTGTTGGCTTCAAAGGTATCCTTTGGCACTGCCACCACTACGGATTTGCCCGGAACTTCCACACTTGAACCGGTTTCTTTGATTTTTTCAAGTCCTGCCGTATTTCCGTCTGCTATGATGATCCAGTTATTGGAACCAGTTAGATTAACTGTTTTATTGGATGTTGCATTATTGATCAGTACCGCTATCCTGTTCCATTCTCCGGACACATTATTGGTCTCGTAAAATCCAATCAACCCGCTTTCGTCTTTGCTGATCCATGTGAGATTATTATTGTTTGGATTCCAGTTGTCTCCGCTCCTTGTAGTAATAGAGGTAAATCCCGAAAATGCCTTCCGTATGCTGATCATTCCCTGATAATATTTTTGAATGGCAGAATAGGTGTTTACCCTGTTCCAGTCAATTTTATTTACAGAATCCGGGGAAGAATAACTATTGTCATCACCGTTTTTGCTCCTTGCAAATTCTTCTCCTGCCTGCATGAATGCTCCGCCCTTGGAAACAAGAATCACGCTTCCTGCCATTTTATTCATCTTAATCAGGCGGTCGTCCAGAGAAGAATAATTCTTGCCGGCTCCTTCTGTGAGCTTATCCCACAGTGTCAGATTATCATGAGCTGATGTATAGCTTAAACTGCAGTTGGAAGATTTGGACCAGAAGGGCCGCCACATGCCCCATTCACCATCAGTGCGGCCTACGGAGCCCATGATTCCGGCAAATACATTATTAGGCCATTTTTCTCCTTCCTCCAAATATGTGCCGGTAAAATAATTGTTCTGCACCAGTCCGATTGTTCCGTCAAATTTATGCTCACCCTTTATTGCATCCCTGATCTGATCATTAAAATATCCGATGCCGTCATCCAGCCTGGATTCATTGGCCTTATGGGCGCTGTTCGAATCATATGCGCCGTCACCCGTCCAGCCTTCTCCGTAAAGGACAATGGTATCTTCCCCAAACTTACTGTCCAAAGTGCTTCGAATCTGATTCATCGTAGTCACGTCATGAATTCCCATCAAATCGAACCGGAAGCCGTCCAGATTATATTCCTCTGCCCAATAGGAAATAGAATCTACCATGAATTTACGGTACATGGCGCTTTCACTTCTGGTAGCATTACCGCAGCCCGACTGATTATTATAGGACAAGTCGCTGTTAAGCTTATAATAATAGTCCGGCATGATTTTAGAAAAATTGGAATCTTCTGTATCATAGGTATGGTTATAGACCACATCCATGATTACTTTAATCCCTGCGTCATGCAATGCCTGGATCATTTCCTTTACTTCCGTAATACGCACATTTCCATCATAGGGATCGCTGGAGTAGGAACCTTCGGGCACATTGTAATTTTTCGGATCATATCCCCAGTTATAATTGCTGTCAAGGCTGGTGGAAACCCTTGTCTCATCCACCGATGCATAATCATACATAGGAAGAATCTGCACATGGGTGACCCCAAGCTCCTTTAAATAGTTTACACAGGATGCTACCCTGCCTTCTCCGTTTACTGTAGTATCCTCTGTAAATGCCTTGTATTTTCCCCGGTTTCCCTGAGACACACCTGAACTTGCATCAATGGAAAAATCCCTTATATGGACTTCCCATACAATAATATCGCTCAACAAGGTCTTTTCTCTCTTGTAATTCTTATCCCAATTGACCGGATCCGTACTGTCTAAATCCACCACCATTGCCCTGTCGCCATTGACTCCTGCCGCTTTGGCATAAATATCCACTGCCTCATTGGTAGTGCCATTAACTGTTACCTTGTAAGTATAGTATGTATTTACGATATTTCCTGTAATCGTAACACTCCATACGCCTTTGTCCCCTTTTGTCATCGGCACTTCTTCTATGACGCTGCCGCCATTGCCCTTTTCATACCTGCACAGCACCACAGAGGATGCTTCCGGTGTCCACACTTTAAAAGTAGTCTTCTCCGGCGTATACGTACATCCCAAATCATTGCCGCTATAAGCATTCTGCGCATCATAGCTGCTGTCAAAGGAACGTTTTGCATATATCGTTCCCGCCCTGTTTTCCCCATGTGCCTCCAAAACAGGAGCCATGCGGAAAGATGCAAGCGCCAGTGCACTCATGAGAAAAATGCTTAATACTTTGTTTTTCAGCATAGTTTTTTTCATTTTGCTCTCCCTCCTGAAAATATCCCTGTTATTGAAACAAATGCCGCCCATCCGAAAACGGATGGGCAGCATCTCATTTTTTCGTGTTTTCTTTTCCTTACAGCCCTGCTGCCCGAAACACTTCTATTTCTTAATCTTAGCTTTGGAACTGACTCCTCTTGCCTTTAAAAGCTTCTTGTATGCAGCCAGCTTCTTCTTTGGAACCTTGATAGATGCCTTGGCAGCAATGCCCTTGAATGCCTGACTGCCTACCTTCTTACTTGTGAGCTTTGTTGTTTTGATCGTGATTTTTTTCAGCTTCTTGCATCCGTAAAATGCCTTGCTTCCTATCTTGCTTACTTTGGAAGGAATGGTAATGCTTGTAAGCTTTGTACACTTATAAAACGCCTGGCTTCCAATCGTGGTTGTATTCTTGGAAAGCGTTACCTTCTTTAACTTGCTGCATCCGGAAAATGCGCTTTCTCCAATTGTTTTTACATTACTTCCCATTTTCACGGTCTGAATGGTTTTGTTGTTTTTAAATGCACTGTCTGCAACGGATGTTACCTGATAGGTAGTGCCTTTTATAACGATATAATCCGGTATAGTCACAATCTGGGCTGAACCGGAAGGCAATACGAATTCTACCTGCTTCACTGTGGAATCTGTCCGGGTGATTTTGTATACTGCCTTTGATGAGGCATCAATTACAGAATCCCCTGCATTTAAACCATTGCCCGCTACTTTTGGAATCGTTTCTGTTCTGGTTGCCGTCTTACATACGGTACAGGTATAGGTTCTGACTCCATTGGCTGTTTCTGTTGGCGCTTTCGTTACTTTTCCGCCATCCCATGCATGTCCGGTTTTTGCAACAGGCTTTCCTGATGAAATCAGGGAATTACAATCTTCGCATACGGCATCTCCCGTATATCCTGTCTGCAGACAGTTTGCCGCCCTCTTATTATGTACAACTATATTCGCATGGTTTGTACTGTCATACGGGCCGTATTTTTCCCCGCACCTTCCACAGATTGCCTGTGACGAACAGGTTGCGGTTCCGCCTACGTGCCCCAATGCCCGAATCATTTCACCAGTGCTTATGGTTGTATGACATTGTTTGCAAATGATATCATTGCGCCCCGGCTTGGTACAGGTTGGCGCTACCGCTACTATCGTCTCCTGTTGCGAAACAGGATGGTCGCAGGAAATACCTGTAAGGCTTACCGATACGGCTGTTGTTTTATAATTTGCCTTGTCTGTGCCGTTATAAACAGCACTGGCAGAAATGGTCTCACCCACCTGAAGCACAATATTTTTACTGGAATCCGACCACTCCCAGCCTGCATTCAGTGTCAGATTTGCCACGAAACCGGCTGCTGCCATCATGGCGCTTTCTGGAGCACCCTCCGGCATTTCCGCCTTCTCTATCGTAAAAGTGAGCCTGACATTTATGATTTTTCCGTTATAATCTCCCTTACCCATAACAATGACTGTTGGTGCATTCTGTGAGTCCTTGTCACCGGCATTGACGCAGTCATAATAGTATAGGCTGTAATCCGTTCCTTCTGTCAGAGTCTTTGTGCCATCCCTTACGATTACCGCAGGTTTCTTTTCATTGCCATCATATATATATCTTGCTGCTTCATCCACAAAGGAAATCTGGACATCCGTCTCCGGTGGATTCGGCAAAGGTTGTTCTTTTACTTCATAATTTGTTATGGTCTTTTCTGCACTCTTGCTGCCGGAATCCTTCACATATACTTTCAGTGTATATCTGCCGGCCGTCTGAGGCGTCCATGTAACGGTATTTACAGCCCTGTAATCCTGTATCGTGCTTTCACTGCCATTTTCCGGCCGCACTGTAAATTTATACTGCAGCGTACCCGTTCCGCCCGTTGCAGCCGCCGCAAGATTCACAGCGCTTCCCTTATATGCGCTGCCGCTGACGGGATTTGCCGTAAAACCGGTAATACTGATATCGTTCCCTACAGGAGTTCCGGTACTGTATATATAATCAACCGTCACGTTTTCCGCAAATATACCTGTTGCATTGCTTGGCGTTGTTTTTAATGTATATCCGCTAATGGTTGCAGGATATGTCTGATAGGTCTTTCCTACTACGCCAACCCTGTAAATAGTCTTTATGATTTCTCCGTTTTCCTTCTTATAATTAATCGTCACTTTTCCAGGTGCTCCGGAAGGAAGCTCTGTCAATGTATTTGTACTCTTATCATAAAGCATGCAGCCCTCTGCCTTCAGTCCTTCTTCCCCCTCAGGAGTACTCCTCCAAGAGCCCTGTATCAGAATAATAAGCATACTTGTGGTAACATTTTCATTCTTGTAAGAATAGTAATCCGAATCCTCATCCTCTGTCATCTTCGTTCCGGACCAGGCTCCCGCAGGCTCCTCCTTCGGCGTACCTTCGGAATACACATAGATATTCGGCGGACTTGTAAAGTCACTTTTCTTTACTTTGATGTAAAAGACCCCATCACTAATAATAGGTTCTGCACCTCTTTTATAAACAAAGGTCTTTGTCAGAGAAGAGTTGTCGTCTGTGGAAGTACCCGTTAATGTAAGGGTGGTCTCCTCTCCATATGCAGTATCGCCCCCAATTGTAATCACTTCGTTATTTTCATAGGGAATTTTCGTTCCCCCATTGATGGAATAGTACGTATTGACTGCCTTGTTTGCCCTTAATGTAATATCAAACGTATCTGTGGAATAAGTAGTGGCATTATTCTTTGTCTTGGCATTAACGCTTGCCTTCACAATGCCGGATCCCTGTAACAGGATGACCCCATTATTATCACAAGTAACAGACACCATTCCGTTATTTACCTCATATTTCGTTCCTGAATAAGCATCTGTAAGAGTTTCTCCATCCTCAAATACCGATCCTACCGGAACGGTAAACGTTCCTGCCGTATTTGGCAGCGCAACCACTACCTTGTCCTCACCCTCCTCTTCCAGATGATAGGTCCTGCTGAATGTATACGGAGAATCAGACAATTTCTCATGCTGTCCTGCTCCTACGGACAAGTGGTCATTTCGGAACTGTCCCACCTTCTGCCAATGCTTCAGCACAGAAGCTTTTGAACCGGTTACGCTGCTCCAGTCCATATCAGTACGGAATCTCTGATCCAGATAATCATTTCCGGTAAAGAAGTCCTCCCATCCAAGGCCTCTGTTTATCTCATTGCCATAGTAAATCTGCACACCGCCCGGTGATAATAACAGACAGGTTCCAAAATCCATATTTTTATCATCTGTTGCCCGCCATACACCCATTGTGGTGTCGCTGTCATCATGAGAAGAAATATAGCTTAATACATTGAAATCCGGATTGTTATTGATGCTTTCCGCATAACCTTTATATGTATCCTCCATCCCCGCAGGGTCACCTGACTTATTGAACTGGAAGTTGATCATGGAATCGAAGCCGCCTTCTGTAAAGTATTCGCTTTTGCCTGCTCCATGTCCCCAGGCTTCTCCTGTCATCCAGAAATCATCCGTCCACTGGCTGCCAGCCTTACTAGGATTGTTGCTTCTCCACTCCTTTAATGCCTTGTCTGCTTCTGTCTTTAAGTCATTCCATGCATCCTTATCCACATGCTTTGCCGTATCACAGCGAAAACCGTCCACACCATATTCACGTACCCAGTCCGTGAGCCATTTGATAATATAATAACGAGGCTGTTTTTTATAGCCGGTTCTTTGAAAGAACGCATCAAGCTCTGCCTGTTCCTTGGTAAGCCTGCCTTCCGTCTGCCACTTATTTACAAGGAGCGGAGGAGTGGGCACTTCTGATGCCGAAGATTCCGTAACCACATCCGGAAGTCCGCTTAGACTCATGTGGTAATCATCACCCCCCGCTGCTGTATAACCCGGATAGGAAGCACGCACAAAGCCCGGTCCCCACCATTTTGTCCTCCACAACTCTGACTGTACCTCCCAGAAATTGGAGGCTTCCGGATCGCCTCCCATTAGATAGGTAGAGTTTCCGTAATAATATTCTCTCCAGTTTCCCTTTAATACTCCGTCAAATCCATAGTCCACCGCATCCTGCATGGTAGTATAGCCCACGTGGTTCATTACTACATCCATAACCACTCTGATACCATGCTCATGACAGCTATCCACAAAATCTTTAAAATCAGCTTCCGAGCCCATGTTGGCATCTATCTGGCTAAAGTCAAGAGTCCAATATCCGTGATAGGAATAATAAGGAAATCCTCCTCTGTTGAGATCCGGATACTGGTTTGCATTGTTGCTTTGTACATTGGCAGATGTATAGCCATGTATCTGCTCATAAGGCGCTGTAATCCAGATGGCATTTACACCAAGGTCATTAAAATATCCTTCCTCCACTTTCTGGGTCAGGCCCTTTAAATCACCGCCATGCCATGTTCCGGGATTGCTGTAGGTATCAAGCCCATCAACCATTGAACTTTTATCCGCTTTCATACCCCTGCCATAAGAATGGTCGTTTGAATTATCTGCATTTAGAAAACGGTCGGTCAAAACAAAATACACGGTAGCATTATCCCAGGAGAATATTTTGTCCCTAAGCTCCGCAGAGCCTGTTTTCACGATTGCTCTTTCCCCTGACATATCCACTTCTTCCGCTGCATCCTGTTCTGGTGCGTCCTCTGGAGCTGTTACTTCATCATCTTCTCCAGACTCATCTAAAATCTCCGACTCATCCTCATCTTCTTCCGCCTCATCTGAAATCTCTAATTCATTATCTTCTCCAGATTCCTCCGGAACTTCCGATTCATCTTCTGCCCCGGATTGCTCCGGGGCCTCTTCCATGTAATCCGTCAAAGCATCCGGCTCTTCAAAAACCGCCTCTGTTTCCAATGCCTGGGACCATATGCCGGTAGTAAAAACGAGAACCAGCGCCATAAACAGAGAGAATGCTTTTATCCCTTTTCTTCGATTCATACTTCTCCTTCCATTCCACAATCGCTTTTACACGATTTAACCCTTTTACTTTTTAATCTTCGCTTTAGCTCCAACTCCTTTTGTCTTTAAAAGCTTTTTATAAGCAGTCAGCTTCTTCTTTGGTACCTTTATGGTTGCCTTGGCTGCAATACCCTTGAATGCCTGGCTTCCAACCTTTTTGCTTGTAAGCTTTGTAGTCTTGATGGTGATTTTCTTCAGTTTCTTACAGCCATAAAATGCTTTGCTTCCAATTTTGCTCACTTTGGAAGGAATCGTAATGCTTGTGAGCTTGGTACATTTATAAAATGCCTTGCTTCCAATTGTGGTGGTATTTGAAGAAAGCGTTACTTTCTTCAACTTATTGCAGCCGTAAAATGCATTTTTACCAATGGTCTTTACAAAACTTCCCATTTTCACGGTTTGAAGCGTCTTGTTATTCTTAAATGCATTGTCTGCAACAGATGTTACCTGATAGGTAGTACCCTTTATCACAATTTCATTTGGTATCTTCACCGTTTTTAAAGCGCCTGCAGGTGCCGTAAACTCTACTGTTTTTGCAGAGGCATCCGCCCTTGTGACCTTATATGTAGCATTTGAAGCGGCATCTGTTACGGAATCCCCGGCTTTCAGGCCGCCACCTGTTCCGCTGCTGCCACCCTTCTTTGGAATCACCTCTGTCTTCGTTTCTATTTTACATTCTGTACAGGTATAAGTTCTGATGCCGTCCTCCGTTGCTGTTGGTGCCTTTGTGACTGTTCCTGCATCCCATGTATGAACATTTCCAAAGCTTCCATAGGGCTCTTTACATCTGTCACATTTTGCCTGAGAGCTGCAGGTTGCTTTTCCGCCTGTATGTCCCAATGCGGGAACGATGCTCATATCCCTGGTGGCATCACATCTGCTGCAGTGTACAGACTTGCTTCCGGCCATTGTACAGGTAGCCGCTTTATCGATGCGTGGGGTATTCTCCCAAATATGTCCTGTTGCCGGTACGGTTCTTCCGCTTTCAATCTTCGTTTGACAAATCGTACAAATTTTATCTCCGCTATAGCCTGCCTCGGTACAGGTTGCCGCTCTGCCGCCTTCTACCCGATGTTTGGAGGTATCCTCATGTCTACAGTTAATACCGGTAAGTTTAACCGATACTGTGGTGATAGTGTAATTATCCTTGTCATTTCCAGTATAATCAGCAGTTACGTAAACGGTCTGCCCCTCTGCAATCACAATATTCCTATCAGACTCCGACCATTTCCAGCCATTTCCCAGGTACACCTCTGACAACGGGCCTGCTGCTACTGTCATCTCGCTTTGCGGTGCCCCTTCCGGTATGGCCACCTTCTCTATTTTAAATTCTTTCAGCACTGTTCCTGTATAATTTGCAAGTCCATTTACGGTTACAGTTGCATTTCCTGCATTTACATTGTTGCTATAGGTAATTTCGTAATCTACATCCTTCGTAAGAACAATTCCGCCATTCATAACTGTTACGGAAGGAGTAATGGGGCTTCCAGTATAGATATAGGTTCCGGTTACAGACACATCGCTACTTGTCAGCGCCTTTGGCTCAATCGTAAAAGTCAGGTTACTTGCTATTTTTCCAGTATAATTACCAATACCCGTAACAATCACTGTTGGCGCAGTTGTCTGTGAATTATCGTTTCCGGCATTCACATTATTCATATAACGCACTATATAATCAGTTCCATTTGTCAAAACCGTATTGCCAGCTTTTACAATCACATCCGGTTTCTTTTCCGTACCGTCATAAGTATAGGTCGCTCCTCCATTTGCAAAGGAGACGCTGATGCTTCCAGGAATAACCGGATCCTCTTCCTTTTCATTCGGGTCCAATGTTTTGACATACCCTGTGTTGTCATAATAGCCATTTGCAACTGCTTTTAAATTGCTCGTTTGGTGGGATCCACCCTCTTTATCGGTAAAAATAACTTTCAAATCGGATATCGACTTTCCTTCCGGCAGCTTTATACCATAAATTCCTGCACTTTCACTTACAAGCTGCATTTTCTGACCAGGCCAGCTATTATTCCATTCAGGGCTATCTGTCCAGAAATATGCCTTAATCTCACTACCCCATTCGGCAGGCTTCTCAAAGTAAACCGCATCCCCGTCTAAAAACGTAATCTTCGGTCCTTTTACATTGATTACCGCCTCTGCGGACTTCCCAAAATATGCAGTTTGAACCGTTATGCTGGCACTTCCCTGCTTCACTGCCGTTACCAGTCCATTCTGGTCAACTGTTGCTACTCCCGTATTGCTTGATTTCCATGTAAGTGCAGCATACTTTGGATCTGCATTGGACGGGGTCACGGAAGCCGTCAATTGCAATGTCTCACCTGCTCTTATGCTGGCTGCCTGAGGATTCACTGCGACTCCCGTCACCTTGATTCCCGAAGCTGTTACCGTTATCGTTGCAGTTGCCGAAAAACCGTTTGAGGTCTTAGCCGTAATGGTTGCGGTTCCTTCACCTACAGCAGTAACCACTCCTTTGCTGTTTACTGTTGCCACTTCCTCTTTGTTAGAAGTCCAGATCACTCTTTTATTAGTGGCATCGGATGGTGAGATGGTTGCGGTAAATGCTGCAGTTCCTCCAAGATCCAGGCTTGCAGAGTTTTTATCAAGAGTAATGCCGGTTGCCGGTATAGACTCATTTCCTCCATGTTCTTTTGGTACCGGTGATATGGCTGCGACTGTGTCCGTTCCTCCTGACATAAACTGACTCTTTCCGTCAATCACGCCAAGAAACGGAGTCTTGTCACCTGTATCTAATACGTATACGCGCAAATCTCCTTGTCCCTTAATACCGGAAGTAGTAAGCGTGCCGCCTTCTGCTACGGTCTTTGTATCGCCGGTTATGGCATCTACATACTTACCGCCCGGAACATTGCTAAAGGTCGCATCACTGCTTATGGCAACGAGGACAAAGCTGTCCGTCTTATCATCTGTATAACGTCTCTTGAATGCCATGCCGCCATTACACCCTTCCGTGGAATACTGTCCTTTCCGAAGGGCCGGAATGCAAATGCGCAATCTGTTGAGCCTTTGGATATGAAGGGATAATGGATTGTTCAAAGTGTCTGCCATCGCTCCTGATGCACCATTATATCTTCCAAAGTCTGTCACGTTGACACTGCCTTCAATATAATCTCCAAAATAAGCCCTGCCGGTATCTTTTAATGCCATAGTAATTCCTGGATCGATTCTCTTACCCTTCTGGAATTCAACCTCGCTTCCATAGTAAATACAAGGAATTCCCCGGAAAGTAAACATCAAGCTCAGGTTTTCCGCCCAATCCCCAGTAGTGCCCGCAAACCGCTGGTTTTCCGGTGCCCCATCTGGTGCATAATCGTGGGAATCCACATAAGTAACATTAAATGTGGCATCATTATAATATTGGTCATTATCGACTGCAACCCGAAACGCATCCTGCGCATGCTGGAAATTCCAATGCATTGGGAAATCAATCACATTCAATCCGGATGCCTTGCTGTAATCCGTTGCATGATATTCATTTCCATTTAACTTGGCATTATTGCTTGTAGGCTCGTTATTCAAAGAACCATTATCTATAAAATGCTTATCTACGGATTTTCTATTTGTAGCAGCTGCTGCCAATGTCTCACTGTCGTCCCAAGCATAGTCTGCCCTTTCCTTCCATGTATAGAATGGACAGGAAAGACAGGGCTTATCACCTTTATTCCATACTTGACGGACACGGGTACAGACCTCGCCGAACATATAGAAATTTCCTTCGCCCGTCGTACCATGCACCTGATTATACGCCTCATTTAACGGAGCAAGCAATGCATTGTTAAATGTCAGCCTGGATATATGCTTTACTGTATCCACCCGGAATGCATCTACGCCCATTTCAATATACTGGCTGTACGCATCTACCAGATAATGATATACCTTTGGATTTTCCGTATTTAAATCAATACAGTCGCCTTCAATATTCTTTACCTGCTCATCATAACTTTCCCATGATTGCAGACCACCATCATGATGATAAATGTTCTCCGTATCATAGGCACCATTTCCCATTAATTTTACTCTGGTCTCAAACTGATTCTTCGGTATTGCTGATGCATAATCTCTTTCTCCAAAACTTTGTGCAACTTCATCCCATTTATAGAAGTCATTAATCTTCATCGTAGCTTCAGCATCCGATTGATCTGCCGTATAATCCTTGGAAGCAAGCGGCAGTAAATTGGATTCTCCCCAGTTGCCGGTATGGTTAAATACAACATCCTGGATGATTTTCATACCTCTTTCATGTACCGCCTCGATTAAATCTTCATAAGTACAATCATTTGATTCAAGCCTTGGTTCCACTTTCGAAAAATTGATGGCATGGTATCCATGATAATCATATCCACTGGCATTTTCCACCACCGGAGTAATCCAGACTGCAGTAAAGCCTAATGCCTTGATGTAATCCAGCTTTTCAATCAGCCCCTTGAAATCCCCCCTCCATGGCGGATCATTTACATTCAAATCCTGAGCGTCCCAGCACTGTACATTGTTTGAGGAATCTCCGTCATAAAATCTTGCAGTCATGACAAAATAAATGGTTTCATCACGGAAGTCCGTCATACTGCTTCCGGCATTGTAATAAACGCCGGAGCTTTTATCTGCATCCTGTATCAGCTTTGGTTCTTCTATTACATCCTCGTCCTCTATTATATCGTCTTCCGGTATTTCATCCGCATATACTGGGCTGTTTTCCGATACAGATGCTTCTTTCATTTCATCCTCTGCTTCATAATCCGCCGTAGTAGCATTTACCACACCTGACAAATCATAAGCAGAACCGTTTACCAGCATGGCCGTTGCCAGGAAAATACTGAGCCATCGCTTTATTAGGTTCTTCTTCATAATGAACCTCCTTTTCTTTTCCTGCCCTCTTTTTTACATACCCCTAATAAACTATCGCTTCCACGAACAACGGGAGGGAATTCCCCCTCCCTGTTGTGGATTAAATTTTGTTATTTCTTAATCTTTGCTTTGGCTCCAACGCCCCTTGCCCTTAACATCTTTTTATAATCAGACAGCTTCTTCTTTGGAACCTTAATCGTTGCCTTTGCGGCAATTCCTTTGAATGCCTGACTTCCAACCTTCTTTTTGGTCAGCTTGGTAGTCTTAATCGTAATCTTCTTCAATTTCTTACAACCATAAAATGCCTTGCTTCCAATTTTATTTACCTTGGAAGGAATGGTAATACTTGTAAGACTTGTGCATTTATAAAATGCTTTGCTTCCAATTGTAGTGGTATTGGAGGACAGTGTCACTTTCTTCAGCTTGCTGCAGCCGGCAAATGCATTTGTACCGATTGCTTTTACATTTCTTCCCAATTTTACTGTCTGAATCGTCTTATTGTTTTTAAATGCGCTGTCAGCAACGGAGGTTACCTGATAGGTCGTACCTTTTACAACAATATAGTCCGGTATGGTCACTGTTTTGGCACTACCAGATGGTAATATGAACTCTACCGTCTTTACTGTGGAATTTGCCTTAGTAACCTTGTATATTGCCTTTGATGCAGCATCCATTACAGGATCTCCTACCTGCAGGCTTTCGCCCGGCACAGGGCTGTCGCCACCAGTCTTTGGAATCGTTTCTGTCCTTGTTGCCGTCTTACATACGGTACAGGTATATGTTCTCACACCATTGGCTGTTGCCGTAGGTGCCTTCGTCACTTTTCCGCCGTCCCACTTGTGATCTGTTTTTGCCACAGGCTTTCCGGAGGCAATCATGGAGTTACAATCTTCACATACGGCATCTCCCGTATACCCCGCCTGCTGGCAGTTTGCCTCTTTTTTATTGCGGACAACTATATTTGCATGATTTTCACTGTTAAAGCTGCCATATTTTTGCTTGCACCTTCCACAGGTTGCCTGAGATGAACAGGTTGCTGTTCCACCTATATGTCCTAATGCAGGAATAACTGCACCAGTACTTATCCTCGTATGACATTCCTTACAAATAACATCACTGCGTCCGGTCTGGGTACAGGTGGGCGCTACAGCCACTATGTTCTCTTTCTCTGTGCCTATATGGTCACAGGTAATTCCAGTCAGTCTTACCGATACAGTGGTGATCATATAGTTTGCCTTATCCTCTCCATTATAAACAGCACTTACTGAGATAGTTGAGCCTGTCTGAAGCACAGTATTCCTATCCGACTCTGACCATTCCCAACCTGCATTTAAGGTCAAATCTGACACCAGCCCGGCATTTGCCCTCATTTCACTCTCCGGAGCACCATTTGGTATCGCTGCCTTTTCTATCGTGTATGTCATGATGTGATTTGTTATTTTTGCGGCATAATCGCCCTTGCCCACTACAAGAACCGTAGGCGCATTTGAGGAATCCTTGTCACCAGCATCGATATAGTTATAATACAACAGGCTGTAATCTCTATCCTTTACTAAGGTTTTCGTACCATCCTTTACGATTACATCCGGCTTATGTTCATTGCCGTCGTAAACGTATCTGGCATCCGGATTTGCAAAGGAAATATTGATTACACTTGGATCAAAAATCGGTTGATCTCCATTTTTTTCAATCACATATGCTTTCTGGCTGGATACGGTCTTTCCTGCTGAATCTGTAACCGTAACCTTTATGGTGTGGCTTCCTGCTGACGGCCGCCATGTGTAAGTATCTTTTGAAGATTTACCCTGCACACTTGCTCCATCTACGAAAAATTCATATGTATAAGCTGATTTTCCGCCGCTTGCAATTGCCTTTAATGTTAAACTTGTAGTGCTTAACTGAGGCGAAGACCTGTCAGCGCCAAAGTTTACCGTAAGGTCTGTTGTTGGATCCGGAGTCGGGTCTGGGTCTGGGTTCGGATTAGGATTCGGATTATTTGACGAACCGACCCTTGCATAATTTACCTTTAATACATCCACATCGTCCTTTTCTCCTGATGTAGACGAATCCGCACTATAATCTGCCATTATGTTATCCGTCATGGCATCATAATCATATGGTACACAGTCAAGTCCTGACTCTCCTCTAGTCCCAACAGCGAGAATACCAACTCCATTTTGCGTTAAATCCGCTTTTGTAATTCCCAATGCTGTATATGGAATAGCCACTTCAAAAAAGGAATCATACTGTGAACTATGTGTACTTCCCTCATTGTCCGTAAATGTCTTATAATCTACCCAAGGTCCGTTGCTGTCAAGTATATCTTCTATCTTACCCTCATTATGATTTAATCCCATCAATTTATTTGGAAGGCACTCATGAGCCACTTGATAAGAAATTCCTGCATCTTTAAATGAAATACAAAGTTTAGCATCCGTATAATTAGCTAAGCCATCTGCTCCTGCTTTAAATATACTCGGCTGTCCAAGCCCAGGCTTACAGCTCATATAAAGCAGATTATCTGCCATATTATTAAAATCAACCTGAGCGTTCCAAATATATTTTCCATCTGCCAGTTTTCCGGTCATCTTATTGCCCTTGCCCGTATCGATGGCAACAATAAGAGGAACATCTCCCGGAACCCCTCCATCTAATAATGCGCCACAGCCATTATAGTAAATGGTATCTCCTACGTTTACCATCTGAACACCAACATAGAGATTGTCATTATCATATGCTGCATACAGTGAATAAATATCAATTACACAGTTTTCGTGTGTTCCTTTCCAGTGGTTCGGTACATCCCATGCCGCACCTTGGGCAATCAGCATGGACTCATTCCAGTCTGAAATACTTCCATCAATTGTAATAGTCGCTTCCTTGCCATAACCTGTTCCGTTTGTTGCATACTGGGAAGCCAACGTGCTGGCTGCTCCGGAATGCACTGCCTCATCCGACTGTCCGGAAGCTGCCCTTGGTATATCGTTTACTGTTTCATTCACAACGTTTCCGCTGAATTTCTTCTTATAAGTAAATGTCTTGTTTACCGTATTTGTTCCATCTGTTGCAGTTACCTTTACGGTTACATCACGATCTGCAATTTTGCCCTGTCCGATTATTACACTTGCACTGTTCGTAAATGTCTTAACAGGTCCGTCATCCACGGAGTATGTAGCCGATGCGGCATTTTGAGCCGTTAATGTAATCTTGGTTGTTTCCGTCTCAAAGGTCGTACCGTCCGCTAAAGAAGATGTTACATCTAATACATTGGATACTACTCTCTCATATACATAGGTAACGGTAATGCCCGCTGCTGTATATGTTCCGCTTGCATTGTTAGGTGTCGTTTTTATCTTATATCCTGTAACCTGTGCTGCTGAGGTCGTATAGGATGATCCTACTGCGCCCTTTAATGTCTGTGGGGCTGCCACGGAATTTCCCTGGGCATCCACATATTTGACTATGACTGTTCCTTCTGTTACAGGAGGCGTATATTTTTCCCATTTATTATCCTTATACAGATAGGAACCATCTGTTGCAAACAGCAATCCCGCTTCAGAATCCCCAGGATATCTGTTTGTCTCACTGCTATAGAATATTACTCTCGGCTTTTCTATATTTTCAGGTATCTCATAAACATAATACCCTGTAGCGGAATCCTTTGTCATCTCCACACCTGGCCAGCCATTGTTGATTTTTTCCGTAGCTGAATCGTACGCATAACATTTTACCGGTTCAGACCATCCTGAAGGCATTGAAAGATATGCTTTATTTACTACTTTATCCACCTTGGTAAAGGTGTAAGACTTTGTTTCAGTTTGAGAACCGTCTGTAGCCGTAAGTGTAATGGTAACACTATCGCCAAATGCCATATCGCTTCCGATTGTAATCTGCGTGGAAGAGGTATAGGTCTCGGCAGTTCCATTGCCAATCTTGTATGTACCGCTTTTGGCATTGCTTAAGCCAATTGTAAGAGTCAACGTATCGTTAAAGCTTCCGCCTTCTTTGGAAATGGTAGGCTTTGGTGTTTTTACGACAGGCTGTGCATTGTAAATAGCCGCTACTCCACCGCTGCCGATGTTTCCTGTTAACGTTTTATTGCTTACGGTAAAAGTACTCTTTGTCACCTGGTCCACATAGGTACCATCTTCCATTTTATTAACTGGAATGCTGACAGACTTAGAACCCCTGCTAAAGTTTATAAGTACAACGCCTGTCGTTCCTCTTTCCACTACAAGAACGTTATTATTTGATGTTACATACTCTGTTGTTCCTGCAAATTGATTATGAAATTTATTTACAGCTGCAATACGGCTGTCCTGATACATAGTAGTATGCTGCCCAAGCGCAATACTCTTCCATACTCTTCCCTGTTGAGATGTTGGACGAGAAAAATATAATGCCGGAGAGGTTCTTGCTGCTACCGCACACCATGCAAGCGCCATCTCTTCTTCACTAAAATTTTGATCTGTCATTTCTCCATAATCGCCCGCATATGTATCATGGGATTCATTCCAGAGTACCCATTCATTCCCATTGCTGCCAAATTTGTCATTATTTGTAAATTTAGCATAGTCCGCATTTTTATTTTTTATACCTTCACGGAGAGTATTCGCATACTCGTTATTTGTCACCCTTATATAAGGTGTGTACTTCTGCATATCAGAATATTGGCCCGGTCCCGCCGTATTCAGTATCTCACCATACAAAAATACATTCGGATCCTTTGCCTGCGTCTTAGTTTTTATCTTTGCCCAGAATTGACTGCCAAATCCCGAATCTGAAGGCGTTTCAATATGCTTTGCAGCATCAAAACGGAATCCGTCTGCACCGCATTCCTGTGCGTCAAGCAAAAAATCAACAATATAATCCTGCAACTGTTCATTACCTGTATTTAAATCCGGCATACCTATCTGCCCGTTTGTCATCTGCCATCTGTCGCCATCACTAGAGGCGGCCTTATCATTCGGCCAATGCCAGTATGAATCATTATCACGAATATTTGACGGTATCTGATTACTGCGATCCTCTTTGGAATTGTACTGTCCATCTGGATAACTGGCTGGTCCCTTATTATTTGCCAAATGGTTTGCTACTACATCCACCACAATCTTAATACCATATTTATCTGCCTCTGTACACAGGTCTATAAATTGCTGCCTTGTTCCTAATTTATTGATATTTCCGTTACTATTGGAACATACGGCAAAATCTACAGGCTGATAGAATTTCCACCAGTCACCAGTATTTGCCACGTTACTACCATCTTTATTCGGCTGGATTGGCGATGTCTGTACTGCTGTGAAACCTGCCTCTGCAATCTTTGGCAGTTCACTTTTAATCTGTTCAAAGCTCCAGTCCCATGCGTGTAATATAACACCATCTTTGATGTTATCACAAAGCCCATAGTCACCTGCGCCTGCATAAGGCACATCTTCTACTGTTTCTTCACCCAGCAGATCCTCTTCTGCTATCTCATCCTCATCCGATATCTCATCCGAATATGCGGCATCGTCATATACCGTCTCATCCACATAAATCAGACCGCTTTCGGATACTGATGTGTCTGCCGTCTCATAATCTGCCGGTGCTGCATTTACTACAGCCGGAAGATCATAAGCAGCGCTGCTAAATACCATAATTGCTGCCAAAAAGGCACTTAGCCATCGTTTCATTACTCTCTTCTTCATAAAATACCTCCCTATTTCTGTACATCCAGTAACCCTACAGGCAACCCCACCAAATATTGAATTCCATATGGTGTTTCCTAATATTACCAATGTAACTGTATTAACAATAGTATATTTTTTGTACAAGGTCAATACTTCTGGTAAAATTATGAATTTTTTGTGAAAAACTTACATTTATTACTTTCATTTTTCAT
>CAMWWJ010000009.1 GCA_947177925.1 uncultured Lachnospiraceae bacterium | reverse complement strand
AGGGCACTTTACGGACTTTCACCGATTAGATTACGCCCATGCTGGGCGAACCAGATCCCCTGAGCCTGAAAGACAGGCTCAGGCAGAAAGAGCAGATGATAAAAGAAAGAGAAGCAAGCAGAGAGTATCAGACTCAGACAAGGAAACGAGATAAAGGGGCGAGGTAGCAAAGCTCCCAGAATAAGGCTTTTTTCAAACCAAATCGTAAATTTATTCAAAATGCCAGAAGCCAGTCAAGGCAAGATTCAGCCTTTATGGGCTTTTGGTATTTTGATAGAATCAACATGGCAGTTTCATAAAACTTACATTATATGACACTCTCGAAGCCGGAAAATTTCAAATTCCGTATAAGTTAAATTAACTTTTCAGCCACTTCGAAATACCTCTCGGCGCTCCAAATCAATCTTTATATATTTCTGATTTCAAGCAAATTCCTTAAATACAAAAACATCAATCGTATTTTACCGATAAATTCGCTTCATTTTCTCTACCTATTTCATCTGACAATTTTCGTCAGCACTCCTTTGTCCATTTCGTATACTTCATCGCATAAAATTTCCACATCGTCCTTATTATGACTTGCTAATATAATGATTGTTCCTTCATTTCGCAAATCAAGAAACAATTTCCTCATTTCTTCAACGCCCTCATTATCCAAGCCGTTCATAGGTTCGTCTAAAATTAAAATTTGAGGTTTTTCCATAATCGCCTGTGCGATTCCAAGTCTTTGCTTCATTCCCATAGAATATTTTCCAACATGTAATTTACTATATGGATCAAGCCCTACTTTCTTTAAAGTGGATATAATTTCCTCTTTCCCGATTTTATTTCTGAGCATTGTTAAAAACTGTAAATTTTTAAATGCACTATAATTTTCCAAAAACCCGGGTTCTTCTATAATCCCTGACAAGTTTTCAGGTAAATCGATATCTAACCCCAGCCTTTTTTCATTTATGATAATCTTACCTGATGTAGGTACAATCAATCCGCATATACATTTCATTAGCATAGATTTTCCTGACCCGTTTCTTCCAATAATTCCGTAAATCTTTCCTTTTTTAAAGCTCGCATTTATTCTGTCTAATACTTTTGTTTCCCCAAAGCATTTTGTCAAATTTTCTATCTGTATCGCATTTTCCACTTTTATACCTCCCGTATCATTACGCCAAGATCTTTTTTTTCGGTTGCTTTTACAATGCATATGCTTAAAATAATAATCATTATTGTATAAGCAGTCAGTACATAAGTAATTGTCGGATAATGTGTCAGCTTTCCTACGTCCAGTTTATTTAGTGTAGTCCATGAAACCGGAGAAACCCACTGTGCTTTTTCATTTCCTGCAGTTGCCGCGCTTAATATAATCAAAAATCCGGCTACCGCTATCCCTGTACCTTTCGTCTTTGACAGAACATTGCAGGCATATATGATCAACCCTAAAATTCCGCCGCATAAAACAGATAATAACCACGTGAAAAACATTGCCTGAGCAGGCGTAAAATACGTCAAAATATACGTGCTGATGGTTACCGCAGTTCCTTTTACCAGAGGAACGCTTGAGAAAGCCAATGTACCTAAGACTTTTCCCCAGTCATCCATATAGTCTATATTTCGTATATTTAATACAACAGTCATAGCTGAAACAAAAGAAAAATAAATAGCGGATGTCATAAAAATATAGATAATCTGACCTATTCCCCATGACTTTCTCCTGCATCTCATCAATATGTATATCTGGTTCTTATCTATAAAAGGCGCATCACAATATAAAAAAAGCAACGGTAACATAAATAAAATCCGTATATAACGGTCTGTGTATAAAAATGGAAATAACCAAGGGGAAATCTTTATTTCCATAATCAATGCCTGTATTGAAATTTCCTTTGTATAGCATTGGATAAATATCATTGTTAATATTAACAGTATCCAAATTCGATAATTAGTTCTCCATTTTCTGAGATTCTGTATTGCAACAATCAGAGAAATTTTAACAGATTTCATTTTCCAGCCTCCGCTTCACCCTTTTTCTAAAAATATATCCCTCTCCAAAAAACAACAGCACAAAAACAAATATTGTATAAAAATAGCTATATCCCGCACCCTTTCCCAAAATATCGCTTCCTTTTGATAAAAAATACATATTAAGATACGGTGGAAAGAAAGCTGTTACTTCTTCCAGCAAATAACTGAAAATCAGCGGGGAGCATACTGCAACAAAGCTATTCGGAATATACGCTGAAAGCATCAGCCCGCTCATGACCCAGACAGACATTGACAGTGCGTAAATGCTGACAATACTGCATATATACCAAAAGGAGTTTTGATATAAAAGCGCTCCATATGGCATTATTTCATTCAAGGCGCCAGATTTATAAATTCCGCTGTAATCTGTCCCTGTGACAATCAATCCGCTTATAAACAGCAGTATTCCGATGAAAACCACAAGAAAAGAGATCGTAACACAAACAACAATTTTGGATATCATATAATTTTTCTTTCCTGTCCGTACAACAATGTTTTTTATATACTGATGTTTCCAATCATCATAAAATCCTGTTACGCAGGGCAGCGCAGCAAAAATAACAATTAATTTTTTGAAAACGCTCAACCCAATTAAAATATCTAATATATAGTATATATCTTCGCTGCCATGTATATATTTTTCTGTACTTATATAACACAAAAGCACAACTCCTGATATTGATAAATATATTTTTGGTGAATTGAATATTCTTTTGTAATCCGATTTTAATTGTAATAAAATCAATATGTGCCTCCTATCTGAATTTCCATTCCTGTCTGTGCATCAAAAATGATCGGGAATGTACTGTTTTCTTCTATTGAATTGTTTTCTTTTTTGTCCTCTGTACGTTCAATCTCCTGTCTGGCCATACATACAAACATAGGTTTCAGTTTATATGCCCCTGAATTAACATCTTCCAATACAGGAACGTATTCTAAACTTATTTTTTCGATTTCGATTTTATCTGTAATCAATATATTCCTAAATTTGTTTTGAATATTTTCTAATATTGTCTGCACATCCAATACTTCTTCTGAAAGCTGATTTTTTTCTTCCTCTTCATATATGTTAAGCGCCTGAAAGGCTATCAATCCCTGCTTTCCAAAAATTCCAACAATCCTTTCTCCCGCTGCCGGCCCACTTCTGTATCCAACTTCAGTTATTGGAAGTGAATCCAATGTTCCCTTAAATGCAATTGCATACGCCGCGTCTTCTTCAGACCATTTATGAGGGGCATTTCCATTCGGATCCGTCTGCGAATAGTCCGTATTTTTTTCCAGTTTTTCATAGGTCAGCGAATATACGTTTGGATCTGAAACCTCCACTCCGATATTTTGAAGAATCCCCTTAATTTGCTCAATGGCATCCTCTTTATCAACGCCCGGAATCCCTGTTTCTGGAAATTTTTCTATTGTTTCTTCGGTAAGATATGGCATTGTTCCATACAAATATCCCAAATAGGAATAATTTGATTCTATTTCCGTATAATATTCCAAATTACCCTGCCGCATGATAAGCGTACTTCCGTCATCCCAATAGATATATTGATCGTCCAGCTTATCATTGTGTATATTGGGCATCGTTTTAGTTTCAGTGATTTTTCGCCCATTAGAGAAAACGTTTCTGACACTGGCTGTGTCCCAGTTCCGTAAAAGGACATGATTATCCTTCCATTCTGCATCCTGAACGATATTTAATTCAGCATTTACATATAAGCCGTCAGCCAGTTCACATTCAATATGCGAGGCGTTCTTATCAATATCTTCCAAATGATTGACCACAGTTTCTTTATCTGCATCCACCGGTATCTTACCATCCGGATAGCATCCGGTTAAACCCAGACATATCATCAACGCTATACCGCTTAAAATCCATTCTTTATTTCTAAATTTTTTCATGTATATCTTCTCCTTGTGCATTTATATAAAGGGAAAACCAATTTTAAAAAATTAGTTTTCCCCTCTCTGGCATTAGCATCCATATACTGCCAATTTATTGTACAACCGTCTGGCTAATAATGACGCTCCGCAATTTTATCCCAATTTTATTTTATGAGAACCAGTAGCCATCTGCCCAAACGCCATATTTATCTGTATCTGCCTGCAAATACATTGTCTGTTTGGCAGTAACAGGTTTATAATATACTGGAGTGACTTGTCCTGTTTTTGAAGTCATCTGTGTGTGATAAGCATACTGATATCGCGCTTCATCCTTTGGATAGTTGAATACAGCATAGTAAAACTTATCTACACTTGAAATGTTACTATCCTGAGTTACGACATATGCCTTTGCTTCAGCATCATTTTTAGGATTACCAGCCGAAAAAGCTTCCCCGTCATTAACTGATGGTTTGACGTCAAATGAAAAGAACTTTTTCTGTGCCATTGCTGGTACTGAGAATAACATGGTTGCTGCCATTGCCACTGCTGTTACCTGAACTAATTTCTTTTTTAACATGATTGTTGCCTCCTCTTTTCTTTTTAATGAAATCAATGACAATTTTTATTATCCTTATTTTTACTATGATTTCAATCCCTTTTGTATCAAACGTCATTTACGGCTCTTTTTTGGTCGTTTTGCAGCACAAGGTATTTGTAAACCTGCTGTCAGTAATATCCCAACAGAAAAACAGATTGTATAACTGTACTTTCCTAATAAAAATAAAATTATATCTAACAGTCCGAAAAATATAACACAAAAAACGGTTATTTTTTTATATATCCTTTTCTCATTAGATTCAAGTCTTCTATTCGTACTGTCTATTGGCTAAATACAATTAGGCTCACAAATGCAATAACCGTAGCTATTGCTAATTTCCAATTGCATTGCACATGAATTGATAATATTATGCACAGAAACGGTAGAAAACCAGACCCTAGGATACAAACATACAAATTTTTTGCATGATAACCACCACTAAATTTTCTCAGTACTATAAATGGAAAAATAAGTGCAACTCCGTGTTTTACACTTCCCACGCAAAACCAATAACTCCTGCAAGGATAAATGGTGAAATCAACAGAATGGAACTATGTATTGCATATTTGTAAAGCTCTTTATCTGCCTCATTTATCGCATTACACCGTATCATCTAGCCAACTACCATATCTGTGCATTTTTTCATTATTTATTTCTCCTGTATTTCATTAATTCTTTCGGGCTTTGGGCTGATACATAACCGCACATGAAGCTGTGTTGGCCTCTGTCCGTAACACAACATCTAATGCCACTTTCATCCCTTTTGCAACCGATTTAGTTACCTATTTCTTCATAATGTCATCTCTCCTTTCTGCTAAAGATTGTCATTGATTTTCATATAAACAATCATATACCACTTTAACCAAATAATCGACCCTTTTGGAATGAACGGAACAATTTTTTTTCAATATTGGAATATTTTCCCTCTTTTTAATGAAAATAATATGTGATACAGAATATTTATATATAAAATTGAATTTATTAAATGTGTGACAGAATAGTTCTATGTCACATTATTCTATTGGGTTGGTTCTATTAGTAAAATTTTAATGAAAGAAGGTGGAGTAAATAGAATTTCAATACGAAAATATGGGGAACCGCATCAAATTACACAGGAAAGATTTACGAATAAAACAGGCAGAACTTGCTGAAAAATTAAATATATCCAATAACCATATGTCATCAATCGAAAAAGGAAGGCAAAAACCAAGTCTGGATATCTTCATCCGAATTTGTAATCTACTTAATGTTACGCCTGACTACTCAATGCCATTAAGTTGAGAAAAGAGGATGTTATGCATAGTATTTATAATTATAAATGTTATTCTTAATTGGACGTGGATTTTAGTTTTTTTATTACAAGCAGACAGATTGAAATCTGTCTGAAAAAAGTCTATAATGATTGTGTTCTAACTTCTATGCATGAGCGACATACTTTTATTACGTTTGATATTCCTGATAAAGGATTGCTCTCCTTTATCAGGATAGGTATATGGCTTTATCAGGTTATCAGCATCGAAAGGCGGGATTCCACAGGGATATCTTTTCAGGAAGCGTGTGCATATCCTTATCAGCATCGAGAAATTTATGCGGTATGTGTATCTGGTGCCACTGCTTTTTATTGGTTCTGTATCTGATGCTATTGCGGAGCAGAAATTATACATGACCAATGCTGCAAATATCTCCTAACATATGAATTCCGTCTTTTTTGAGTGTAATGTCTTTAAACCTGACACATATTTCAGGAACCGGAATGCTGTTTCGATGCCCCATCGTTTATGGTAAAGCTCCTTGAGTTCGTCGACAGTGAATTCCTCCTGTGGAAGGTTCGTTGCAATACACTCATATTGGTCTTCTGATATCTTGAACCTTACGAACCTGATACGGATATCATAATAATCATCCCTGAACTTGCAGTTTTCGGGATTATGTCAGGCTTCTTTCCGCATTTTCTCTTAGAAGCCGGTGTCGGGCTGGTTTTTTATACGGTTTTCAGCAAGATTTTCTTTTTTGCAGTCATTTATTTATTGATTCATCTGTTCAAGGAAAAAAAGCAAATCAGGAACAGTACGGTCACTCCGAACTTCTCTTGATGTTAATTCCGGTTTCGTCTGTTTTTATTATGTTTACGTTCCTCGCTATCGGTGAAACTTCATCTTTCGCCACACCTGTTGATTTTATGGTAACAATCTGTTCGGTTTTTCTGCTTATGATCAATCTGCTTGTATTTGGAATCAGACAGTATAATCAAAAAAAATCGCAGGAATTTACCGATATGCAGCTGCTGCTCCAAAAAGAATCCGATTTTGCAGAATACTATGAAATGATACCTGCACAAAATGAGAACCAGAGTATTCTAATTCATGATATAAAAAACATCTTCAATCTATCAGATTACTGAATGAAAAAAATGTTTCCGATAAAATAAATATTTACATGCAACAACTTATGGAATCTTCTGACTTAAAAGAAACCACAAAAATCTGTAATAATGAAATGCTGAATGCAATTCTCTGGCGCTATCAGAGGCAATGCAGTAATAAACATATTGTTTTTCACACGGATATCCGAAGCGCCCCTGTGTACGATCAGGATAAACTTCCTGTATCTCATAAAACAAACAAAAACAGACATGGCTTCGGAATCAAAAGCATTAAAAAGGTCATAAAACAATATCATGGAAATTTGTAAATGTATTATTATGATGATTCAGCTACTTTTCATACAATCATAACCTTGAAACAGTAAATGCTAAAAAATCAGGCAGCCACAATTTTATGTAACTGCTTTTTTTGCACACTTCTGTATGGACTGAAATTGTTTTGTACCTCTAATAGTGAAGCGGATTCCAATGCAGTTATTGAGTTAGGTATATTCTTTACACTGCCTGCTGGCGGTTTTCTTTACCTGCATAGAAATTTGGAATTATCCAGGATATGTCGTAAAAGGGAAAGGCATGGCTATTCGAGAGTGAATTTCAAGAAGCTTGAATTTATGATTACAAAATGAATTTACAAACACACTTGACAATACTTCCCTGAGGATAAGAAATGACATTATATAAACATGAAATGAAAATGAACAGAAAGAGCCTTCTACTCTGGACTCTGTGCGTAGGCTTCACATGCTTTGGCTGCATTCTTTTGTATACTAGTTTGGAAAACTCCGTAAAGGACATGGCCGATTCCTTTTCCAATATGGGCGCCATGTTCGCGGCAATTCTGGGAACCGGGATTTTATCCAAGGAAGAGACTGGGCATACTTCGGAATTTCTACATACTTTTCCAATCGGCAGAGAACGTGTTGTTTTTCAAAAATATCTGGCATTTTTAAGCAACATCCTCATATTCAATCTGGTTTGTGCCGGAATGTACCTTCTTGGATTTTTGTACATGAGAGAAGAGATAAGCGGAAAGGAAATGGCATTCTTTCATGTTGCCACAAGCCTTATGCAGATTGAAATCGGAACTGTCTGCTTTCTGATTTCCGCCTTTGTAAGACGAAATCTGTTAGGAGCAGGGCTCGGAATATCCATTATGCTCTTTGCTGCCGATATGATGTGCCGCATTCTTCCGGCAATTGAAAACCTGAAATATGTGACCCCTTTCTATTATTCCAATGCTGCGGATATTTTTACTGACGGAAAGCTAAATGGAACTATGGTGACAATCGGCACCATGATTACGATTGTTTCTTTTGTGATTGCATTGCTGCGGTATCGCAGTAAGGATCTGGCTCCTTAAAAAGGAGCCGCTTTGTCTACAGTCTGGAGGCTGCTCAATTTTGAGCACCCTTTTCCCTATTTAATGAATGACATATATTTACAATACAGACTATAGATTTCCTCTTTAATCTGAAAATAGGTGTTCCTGACCCGTTCATCCTTTGAAAGCAGCAGATAGCTTTCCCCCTCCAAAATCTGAATCAGTTCGTATTCCTTTTCATAATAGCAGGCATCCTGTTTTTCTTTTTGAAGTATTTTTAAAGACTGCTCCAAAACCTTGAAATAGGCACCATTCGCTTCCCTCGCCCTGCACTTCCTCTGCAAATGCTTTAGCATTCCTTCCATGTGGTACGCAAAAAGCCTTCCATGTCGCTGTATGTCAGCTTCCTTATAACAGCCTCCGGACGATATCTTCCACACCTTCCCCGGTTCCCTCTCATTTCCCCTGTCAAAACGCTCCTTGTAAAAGCGATTCAACTCTTCATAAGAAATACCTATGGACTCAAAAGCCTTCTTTGTCTGTGAGGCCGTTTCAAATACCCCGTCGGCAAGCCTGTTAAAAATCTGCTCATTGGTCTCCCTGTCATCGGCTTTTGTCTTTGAAGCCCAGTATATATAATTATTATCAATCCAGCCAATGATAAGCAGCTCATTCCTGATGTTCAGATATGTGATAATAGAATTTACTCTTCCATCCAGTTCATAATTTGGCAACACTGCTGTATCCTGATTTACCAGATTCAAACTCTCTATTTCCATAGCTTCCCCTCCCCAAAACACTACATCCTCTTTTCCTTACAAAACATCTGCCCCATCAATTCCCGGCGCTTTCATAAATGCTGGTTCCCTTTTGAAACAAAGCATATGCCACAATCCAGAACACAGCCGCAATGATACATTCAATTGCAACGACTCCACCGTTTCCACCGAATCCAAAAGCTCCGCCTACTCCAAGAAAATAGCTGGCTGGAAGGTATGCCACAAAGGCAAAGGGAATAATCCATGTAATGATGAAACGAATGCCCTTTGCATAAATTTCCGTAGGGTACTTGGCAAAGTTAGCCATCTCATATGCTACCTGCAAAAAAGGACCGCTTATTTTCAGCCAAAATGCCAGAGAGGCAAAAAACAGCTTGATGGCTGTATAAATCACTGCTCCCGCTAATATGGAAACAAAAAACAATACTATATGAATCCCATCCACCACTACGATTCCTTTCATCAGGCACCGGATTACCAGAATGCTTCCTACCAAAAGCTCACCAAGTGCATCCGGCTGCAGCTTTTCACTGATTACCTGAAAGAAAATATTCATGGGGCGCAGCATATATCTGTCAAAATTCCCATTGAGCACAATCCTCCATGCCACCATCCATATATTATCCGTAAGCAAATGGTCAATTCCTCTTGGAATCTGGGCAAATCCATAAATAAAAATCAACTGGTCCAAGGTCCAGCCCTGTAAGGACGGAATCTGCTCAAATACCAGATATAAAAAGGCAATTCCCATAAACTGGGACAAAAAGAACCCAAAAAGCCCCATAAGGAAATCCACCTTTGACTGGAGGACTACTTTAAAAAACTGTCCAATCAAAACCTTATATAGTCTTACATATCTTTTTGCTGTATTTCTCATAGCTCCTCCTTCCTTATCCGCCAAGCACTACAAGCCGCTTTGTGACCTGCTTCCAGATGATGCTGCCCAGAACATACAAGATCACCACCCAGGCCGCCTGCCTTGCCAGCACGAAACCAAGCTGGCTTTGATTGTACTTTCCAAGATAAATCATAACCGGTGTATATACCATGGACGAAAAAGGCAGAAAATCAAACACCTTCTGGACAGCTCCTGGAAAAAAGCTAAGAGGTATCAGCTGCCCGGTGAGAAAGCTGATAAGCGCCTCCTTTGCCATAAGCATTCCAAAAATGTAGGTAGTAAAAAACGCAACCATTCCAAAACAGAAATCAAATAACACACAAATCAGAAAGCTCATGATACAGCTTAGCAAATACAATAAAATATTGACAATACCTGTAACCTGCATTCCAAGCACTTTTACCTTATAAATCTCCAGCCCGATCCAGATAAACACTCCCGGCACAAGGAAGCGGTAAATTGCCTGCCCCAATGCCCTTGAAATCAGGCTGATCCGATAATCCATAGGCTTGATCAGATTCATTGCTATCATGCCCTCTACCACATCTGTACTGACCCAGTCCGAAATGGTAATCATTACCATGGAGCTGGTTACATATACCATGAATACATACACGATCATTTCATTTCTTGTGAGATTTCCTAATATCCCATCCCCTGAACTTCCATAAATCGCCATCCAAAGAAAATATTGGATAAAAGAACTGAAAAGGCTGATGAAAATAAACAAATAAAATGCGCCTTTATATGCCATCTGCCGTTTCAACTCATTGGACGCAAAGGGAAAATAAATCCGTAATTTTTTTTTCATATGCCCTCCCCATGTCTACACGGCTTTGCCGTCAATCCCGTGATTGTAGATTTCCTTTACGATTTCGGCAAGCTCCGTTTCCTGTATCTGAATATCCTTTACCTCCGTCACTTCCATAACGGCATTCATTACCTGTGGGACCTGAAGCTTATGTTTGTCAAAGGTAACCGACAGGATTTTGTTCTCTTCATCAAACTCCATCCGGCATTCCTCATGGGAAGCGCCCAGCTTTTCTGCCAGATTGAGCCCCTTGAGCTTTTCCTGTTTCTTTACTTCCATGGACACCTTCCGCCTTGTACCATAGGTATCCTTTAATTCTTCCAAAGAACCGTCATATATTTTCTTTCCCTCATCTATGATAATGATCCGGCTGCACAGCTCTTCAATATCCCCAATATCATGTGTGGTCAGAATGACAGTAGTCTGATATTTTTCATTAATTATTTTTATTGCCTTCCGGATATTATCCTTTACCACCAGGTCCAGTCCTATGGTGGGCTCATCCAGATACAATACCTTTGGATTATGTAACAGCGCCGCTCCTAAATCCGCCCTCATCCGCTGTCCTAAAGACAAGGTCCGCACCGGACTGGAAAAAAATTCCGGCAGCCCCAACACCTCATTCAAAAACTTCATCCGCTCCTCATATTCTTCATCCGATACGTTATAAACTTCCTTTAAGATCGTAAAGGATTCGCTAAGAGGCAGATCCCACCATAGCTGGGTCCTCTGTCCAAAAACAACGCCGATGTTCTGGGCATTGTCCTTTCTTGCCCTGCTTGGATCAATGCCGTTGATCAGGCATTGTCCCTGAGTTGGCTTTAAAATCCCCGTCATCATTTTGATGGTGGTGGATTTTCCTGCGCCGTTGCTTCCGATATATCCTACGATTTCTCCATCCGCAATGGAAAAGGAAATATCATCTACCGCCTTTTTTACCACTTTTTCATTGGAAAAAAGCCCTTTTACGGCACCTTTTAAGCCCGGATATTTCTTTGGAGATACGAACTCCTTGCTAACGTGCTTTACTTCTATCATAATATCCTCCCTGTTGCAGCTTCTTTTGTTTGCAGATACCATCCTATTATAGCATTTTGTATTGTTTTTGGGAACCTTAGTAATAGAAGATGATGCGGAAATCTTAATGGTTCAGCTTAGTTTGCAGGTGGAAATGGATTTGGATAAGAGGACGTGGGACTTTGAACAGTATTCAAAAATTTCTCACAGTTATCAGTTATATCATAATCCAATAATATTTTGTCAAAGAACGATATTATCCGGAAAAGCTGTCTTTCTCATAATCCCCCACATTTTATCAATATAAGAAAGGGTGTAATACTGCTCATAATAATGATAATAAAAAGCTCCTTTAGGGGTCATTTTGTAAATTCCGTTTCGTTCTGTCAGAAATCCCACCTTTTTTGCCAGCCAGAATTCAAATCCATACATTTTTTTCAAAGGCACTCCGAAAAATTTCTGAAAATCCGCCGCTGACACTCTGGTCGTGTACGCAGTCCAAAAAAGATAATATACCATGCGCTGCCTTTTTGAAAAACGCAAGGTCAATGAAGTGGGAAGCCTGCCGCTTTCTATCCGTTTATGATATTGTTCTACGGAAAAGGTATTGATTTTGAATTGGTCTTTTAACAGAGTGGTTGCAGAACAGCCAAATCCAAGAAAGTTATCTCTTGTCATGGAAGAATACTTTGCCGCCTTCTCCTTGGAAAAAGTCCAGATGGAATCCCGATGATATCCTTTCTTATCACAATAAGCCGTAATGCGGTCAAGAAGTCTGCGCTTCTTTCTTTTGCCCATGGCCGGAATCCTGCTGCCCGTAAATGTAAAATCAATAAAAGGATAAATGGCAATATGATTGGCACCGTTTGCAAAAGCGGTGTCTATATCTCTCTGCAGGTCCTTAAACTGCTGCCCGGGCAGGGCAAAAATGAAATCCATGGAAACGGTTTCAAATTCCACCTGCTTTAAGGCTTCAAACATCCTGCCATAGTCTGTTTTCCCTCTTCCGAGAATCTTTAAGAATTTATCCTGAAAGGATTGTATTCCTATGCTGATTTTCGTAATGCCCAGCTCTTTTAATTTTAAAAGTACTTCCGGCACCACATCTTCCGGATGAAGCTCAAGCCCGATACCATCCGTTATCATAAAATGGCAGTTTATGGCATGAACGATGTCACCAAGCCGTTCTATGGCAAGGGCAGGGGTTCCGCCGCCAAAATACAGGCTGGATACTTGTTTTTTCCCTGCATTCTGCCGCCCCACCATATGAATTTCTTTTATCAGGCTGTCCACATAGCGGTCTAAAGCTTCTTTCTCATAAGGCACTTTGCAATATGGACAAAAGGAACAGATCCTTCTGCAAAAGGGAATGTGAACATAAAGCCCTAAGTTTTCCGTATCTTCAAAGGACAACCGTTTATCATACTTGTTTGTAAATACAAAGGGCTTCCATGTGCGGGTCAGCCACATTCTTGTCATGGTGGTCAGGATACTCATATCGATTTCCTCTTTAAATGTACTTTAGATAGGTTTTCAGCATTTCAAATATAATTTTCACATTGCCATGAAATAGAAGGGTATATTCGGCAACGAAAAAGTAGCCGCATTTTTCACACAGGCCCGGCACCTCAATACATCGGCCACAAGTGCTTATTTTCCCCTCTTCCATTACCACGCACTGATAACAGGGAGTTGGAAAGCTGTTATTGACCATATAGGGAAAGGCGCTTCGCAAATTAAATACCGGGCAACCCTCATCCATCATTTTGGATATGATGCGGCAACACTTTTGTTTTTCCTTCCTTGACAATGCCAAATCTGTTGTTTCCGGATAAGGAGTGTGGAAATTAAAGGATACTGCACGAATATTCTTTTTCTGTTTGGCAGTATGGCACACATGGCTGATTGCGGCTTTATTGATTTGATTCACCGCCATATACAGACAGATATTATCGGAAGTGGCATGTTCAATGTTTTCCATGATTGTCCTGTATGTATTGCCGCGGATTTCATTATGGCATTTTTCATCTCCGTCTAAGCTTAGAAGTATCAGGTCAGCCTCAGGCAAATCAATGTGAAATGTTCCGTTTGTAACCACGTTCACAATCAAAAATCCCATTTTCTTTGCTTCTATGACCAGATGGCGCAGTGTTTTTTTCCCATCCTTCCATAGAAATGTTTCACCACCGCAGAAAAAAAGTATCCGGACACCCATTTGATACAACTGATTCATTTCTCTTTTTATTTGCGTATAGGGATAGATCTTTGCTTTCAGATTATTGACAGAGCAATGCCTGCAGGACAGATTGCATTTATCCGTCAATATGATGGTTCCTAATATGGGCTTTTTCTGTTTGAATAAGATGGTCCGTATTCCGAAGGATGCAAAATATAAAAAGGATGATACTTTCATAAAACACCTCTATTTCTCAAAAATGCTTTTTTCATATCTGACTGTTTCATGAACCACTTCATCCATTTCCACACAAGAACTTTAACGCTTCAAAAACAGCCTCCATCCCTTCACTTCCGGGCATATGCCCCGAATTGCTTACAATCCGGCATTTTAAGAAATCATTCCCTGACTGTTCAAACAGGCTTTGTACTTCTTTCGTGGAAGCTACTATATCCGTATCACCCTGTATCACTATATAAGGAACCTGAATATTTCTTATCACATCCGATAAATCCATGGACAATATTTCTTTCCATAAAGCTATATTTCCCTGATAGCCGTTCCATATCATAGCTTTAAAATCACGAAAAGTATAATCGGGGCTTGTTAACAATCCATATATCATGTTGCCCATGGGCGCTTTTTTTCCGTTTTTGTTTTGATATCCGTTTGTGTATTTTCCGACACTGCCAGAAATCAACTCCATGTCTTTTGAAGAAATATTCTTTTTATCAATTCCTTTTATAAGCTCCAATTTTTTTGGCGGCAGTTTTGACGTTTCAAGAGAACGGAATACTTCCTCATTAAAAAATACATGTTTGACAATCTGTCCCCATGCCACAACCCCATTTACTATAGTGGCTGATCTTTCCAGAACCTTTGCACTTAATATGGTTCCCCATGACATGGCAAAAAGGTATATGGGATTTTGGGGAAAAAGTTCTTTTACTTTCTCAATTAAGTCTATTGTCATATCCACAAAGGAATCCACCGCAAAATGCTCATCAATAGTATAATTATTGATTCCACAGCCTAACTGATCCCAATATACCATAATAAAGGCATTGGTGAATTCAGGAAACAGCCCTCTGCAGCCTACGGAAAACGGAATCGGCGTACCGGGACCTCCATGCAATGTAATCACAATTGGAAGCTCTTTATTTTTTCCTTCTATTAAAACCTTTTGCTCGTAACCGCCAAGCAAAAACGTGTGCATTTCTGAAATATCATTTCCAGCAATGACAGCTTTTCTTTTTTTAGTCATATGCTTTCTCCGTACTTTCTTTTCTCATTCTATTTTCATTTGCCAAATTAACAGAAAAGCCAAAATTCTCATTATCTATTTGCCACAAACAATATTCCAAGCATGAGAACAGCCAATACTTCAACCGTCAGGCCAATACTGTTTATTATCGTAATAAATCTTTCTTTAAAAAACCTTTTGAAAAGAGTACAGATTGCTATCCCTGCAATTCCGCCTAATGTATTTCCAATCAGATCTGTTATGTCGCTTGCACCAATTGCAAATACGTATTGTATGATTTCAAACAGGAAGCTCAAAAGAAAACAGGGCACTGCCTTTTTTGCAAATGCCCAATCATATTTAAAAATACTTACATATACTCCCATGGGAACAAATACCAGTATATTCCACAATATTTCTCCCAAAGATATTTTTCCATTTATAACCACAGAGTCTCCATAAGGAATCAGATTTATGTTCCTAATATGAGGCAAATCATGAAAATTTGTGGAAAATTTAAATAAGATAAGCCATATCAATAAAAGAACGTAAATCCCAAATATGATATAGGATAATGTTTTCTGACCTTTTGAATGAAACATTTTCCCTCCTAAAATTGAAATTTATGGTAACAATTATAGCATATTTTCCTTATGCCAACAACAAATTTCTCCTTTCCGCTCCTACTGTTTCCAAACTAACTCTTCATAAATTCGTAGCTCTCGATTACCCGGTCATATTCTTTCAAGTCCAAACCATTCCCACAGTATTCACCTCTACCGCCATTCTCATAGGCCCCACACCGAACCTAATCTTCGCCCGCTATGCTCTCTTCGATGTCTTACCTAGACCTCTTATCCTTCCCGTTTAAGCAGCCTGCTCATTTCATCAACCATTTCATTGATCGCACTTGCTTGTGCTGCCACCTGAGTGATATCGTTTGCATTACTTTCAGCCATAGCATTAATGGAATTAAACTGCTCATTCTCGTTTCTAATGCTCTCAGCAATAGTCTGGTTAATCGATACCGTCCTTTCAATCACTTCTGCCTGCTTACTATATGTCTCTCCCATGGTGCCGATTGCACTAACCGAAACATTAAGCAATGCCGTCATGTCCTTCATACTTTGGAACACATTTGCAAAATATTCATTTTGCGTGCCCAATTTTGAAGAGTTTTCCTCTATCTGTATTGTAATTTCCTTTACATTTTCCTGTACGCGTTCAATAACCGACTCGACTACCTTTAATGATTCCTGTGTACTGTTTGCAAGATTCCCTACTTCTGTGGCAACTACAGCAAATCCCCTTCCTGCTTCACCTGCTCTTGCGGCTTCAATGGAAGCATTTAATGCCAATAGATTCGTAGAAGAAGAAATATCGCTTATTAACGATAAAGTAACACCTATTTCCTGCACTGCATCGGACAGCTTTTGTGCGATATCCGTTGTAAGCTTCATCGATTCTGATACTTCACCGTTGATTGTATGTAAGTCATTTAACAATTTTTCATTCTCCATGGACTTATCAAGCAAATCTCTGGATGTAGCTTCAACTTTTTCTACACTCTCCGTAACAACGCCTTCCCATTCACTTAGTTCACCGAGGTTAGTCATGCTCTCATCGGTTCTTGTACTGAGTATATTACTGTTTTCCACTAACTGTTCACTGGTTGCCGCTAATTCCTCCGCTGCTGCGCTTTCATTTTCAGAAGCTTGTGAAAGAGAGGTTCCCACAGCATACAACCTATTTGATATCGTCTGGACCGAATTCAGAACATTTTCTACCTCTTGCCCTTTTTCTTCTACTACTGCAAACAACGTGATTGTACGGTGAGTGATAAAGCTGCAGGCCACAAACAATATGACATAAACAATTCCCGTAAAAATCCATCCAATCAAATTATGGAGCTTCAAAAAGCCTGCCGGAAATGCAATCATCATTCCTGCATTTACCACAACGGTAACAATCACACTTACCCTAAGCAGCTTCTGTTCATAATAGGAAACCAACAAAAGCGTCGTCACAAAATAGTAATGTGTCAGACACACATAGCCGGCACTATCATTCGTATTAGAAACCGCTGCAGTAATAGCACCAATAACAGGCGGAATACAGGCATATACATACTTTGCTCTGCTTCCCAACTGTTTTTCAAAAATCTTTGTTACAACCGCACATACCAGGGATAGAAGAAAAATACACTCTCGTATTCCACCGTTTAATAAGACCATTACAAAACCCCAACCCGCAAATCCAACGCCGAGAATGTAAATAAACATAATATTATTTACAAGCTTTTCCTCATTTTTCATTGACTTTAACTGCATAATATTTTTCCTCCTTAAAGCAGATTATTATTGAAAAATCCAAGTTATCAACTGAGCAATATCTGAATTTTCCCAATCATTTCCCCAAAAACAAAAATGCCTCCTGCCACATAAATATGACAAAAGACACCAGTTAATCTACAAAATTATAGTAAAACATTTTATTGTATAATATAAAACAGCCTATGCTGTGCTCAAGTTTATCTTTTGCATTCATAATCATTAAGTCTCTTTTGAATTATCTGTATGATATTATAACAATATTGTGCAGTTTTGTCAATTTTATTTCTTAAATTAAATTTTTTTTATGTAAATTTACAAATTGCAAGGGTAAATTTTACCCTTAACTCTTCCAATGGTAGAATTTATCCTTGCAATTCACCTATTTGTCAAGCAATACTGCACTTTTGTAATTTGAGCCTATTGCCTCAATCTTCTTTATTCCATCATAATAAGTATAATAATACGAACCATTATCAGTTCTGATTAGTATTTTTTCATTTTGCCCTGCAAATCCTTTTATATCTGCAATTTTGCCATCCTGAAACTGGGTAAGTAATGTTACTTCAACCTCATCTAATCCAATTTCCACAAAATAAATATTATTCTTTTCATCTACTACATAACAACAATCAGCATAATTTTAAAGATTAAATATATCAATAATTGTGCTATCTATTTTATTTGAAAGATCCTCATATCCAATAAATACTCCTTCTGTATTTCCAGTAAAGCCAAATGTGGTATTTCCATTTTTAATATAGTAAAATTCATTATGATCAGTTAAGAGAAACTTGTAGACTACTATGTTATTTTTTTCATTTTCCCCATCCGTAAAACCCACATCTGAATAGGTTGTATGGACCACTATAAAGGAAGTATCAGCCATAATCATCGATTCAATTTTACCATTCCATTCAGCTCTGTCATTTCCTTCAAAGTTTACTTTTACTGCTTCACTTGCTCCCTCTGATTCATCCTCTCCTAATTCGTCTAATTCTTCTAATCCTTCTGTTTTCTCTGACTCTTCTAATCCCTCTGACTCTCTGGCTCCTTCCAATGATTCAGATATGGAATAGTCGTTTTCTTTAAATACCAGCTGAATCTGCCACGCTTCAGCCGATGTCTCACTCCATCCCGATAGCACCATGCCCGCAATGCCACAAAAAAAGCTGCATGACTTCCCTCACACCGCTTTTCATTGTGTATAAATAGTTCTTTTATAATATTGTTTTCTATTTTCCGTCACTACTCCAGCGGACGCAATGAATCCATGATTTTGGTTGCATACTTACTCATACGTGCTTTCTTCTTTTTCCTTTAAGATTCATTTGATATTGGTTTAAAATCGCTTGCCGGATGCTTGCACAATGGGCAGACAAAATCCTCCGGCAAATTGTCTCCTTCGTAAATATATCCGCATACTGTACAAATAAATCCCTTTTTCTTTTCATCCACTTTAGGTACTGTTTTTATATGTTTTTGATAGTAACTATAGGTGACCGATTCCTGTTCGGATAAAACAGCAGCATCCGTCACATCTGCCAAAAACAACGTATGGGTTCCCAAATCAATGGATGATACCACCTTTGCGGACAGATATGCGTTACATTCCTCTGCAATGTAAACGATTCCATTTTCCGCTCTTTGAAAAGCAATCTTCTCCAGCTTATCTACATTTGCTCCGCTTTGAAAGCCCCAATGCTTATAGGTATCAAACTTAGAGTCTGTTGAAAGTATAGAAACATTAAATGCTCCCGTTCTTTGAATCATATCATGGGTATAGTTTTTCTTATTTACAGCCACAGTAATTCTATTCGGTTCTGTGGTAACCTGTGTCACAGTGTTTACAATACAGCCATTGTCTTTATCCCCTTCTCTGGCAGTCAAAATAAAGAGACCGTATGTGAGATGATACATTGCACTCTTATCCATTTTTATACCTCCGCATTTCTTGTCATACTTTTATCTTTCTCTATTTAAAATTATTTTCATTTTATTTTTTGTTCTCTGTTTTGTCAAGTGCATTTTTGCCACCTCACATAGCAGCACAATTTTTCTTATGTGCTTTTAGTTTTTTCATTGCCCAATCATAATGACTTGCTGTAACGCTGACAAAATAAGAACCTAATGTGCTTCCGCCAACCCATTTGTAAACGCCTTTTGAAAACAATTCTTCATTTGAAAAAGTTTCTGCTAACTTTATGACCTCAGTATGAGAGTTTTGAAGCATACTTTTTGCATCTTCCAACGATGTGGATTGATGTTTTTTCCAAAGTTCCACATTCATATCTCCATAAGTTTTCCAATTATAAGGCTTTGGAAGAAACGGTTTATTATCACCATTTTGATTGGAATGTACCCAATTCAGCAAAAGTTGATGCCATTCGTAAAGATGAATTAAAATATCACGCGGATTTTTATCTCGTTTCCAATGAGATTCTTTCTTTTTTTCATCACTCGAAAAATCAAAAGAAGTTGATAACTCTTTTTCTGTTAATTCAGAAATAAGAACATTTAACTTTTCATAATTAGCGGTTGCTGCTTTTAGTAAATCTGTCTTTGTTGTTGGTCTGCCCATATTCATTTTCCTTTCTTTTAAAACAATATATTACTATTTATATATCTGTAACTTTGTATCTTAAGATCGTTTTTAAGTTGGCTTTTTCTGTACGATTGAAATTATTCAAATATATTTCACGATGCTCTTTTTCAATACGCTTGTAACCGTGTTCCAAACAATAGTCATTCATAATCTCAAATGACACAGGCTCATCATCAAACGCTCCTTTATGCAATACTTGAACACACTTACCATCACAGATTGTTTCAAATGAAATATTTGCAAGATATGGATTATCTTTCTTACTCTTAACTACCTCTAATGCATTATCAAACATTTCTCTGGTAATAAAATCTGGCTGTCGTATCATAATGCGGTATTGCAATTCTTCCTTTACCAAACTTTCTTTTTCAGAAGCCTTGTTCCATATTCCCTCTAAGGGATATACGGAATAATCAGTTATTTCACAGCTTTTTTGGGCAAGTGATTTATATGCCATTTTCATTTTATAAGCTATCGAAAACAGGGCGGCAACCTTATCTGAAAAAATTTCGCCATTAGGATTTCCGCTGCCAGAAATCATAATATATTTTTGAGCAGGAATATCAATCACGCAAGGCTTTGTATTTACGCCGTATATCTCTTTCTCCTGCTTTTTCCATTCAAATTTCATTTACAGTCCTCACTTTCTCAAATAGAATTTACAGATAAATGATACCGCATATATACTGACACCCTATGTCAAGATTTATATTTCTCGTAAATTTTCTTTGCCTGTTCAGCTACAATTTCTTTGAGATACGCTGGCTCTATAATATCTACCTGCGTTCCGAATGATAACAGATACCCTATTAACCATTCATCTTCTGGCATATGTGCCGAAACAATTAAATCTCCATTTTCCCGCCTGGTTACTTGTGTTTTGTCAAATTCATCATAAACGCGATATGACATATTTTGTGGAAAACCCAATATGATTGTATTATAGGTTTGACCCAACGCTTCATCTAATTCTGGAAAGGAACTTTTACGAAAACTATCTGCAAGAACTTCCAAATCTATAATACGGGTCAGCTTAAAAATACGATAATCCTGTTTTTCCGTACAATACGCCTTTAAGTACCACGACATAGACTTATATGACATTTTTAACGGCTGGACAATTCTTTCACTAATTGTTCCATAGGAATTTGCATAGGTTATTTTTACACATTTCTGATGAATTACCGCTGATTTCAGCAATTCAAATTTTTCATTTTCAGTTCCTTTATTTCCCCATCTGGAAAAATCCACTTCAAGCCAATTCTCCGAACTGAGATTAAATATTGCAGAAAGCTTTTGTAATGTTTGACTGCTGCTAATATTTTTCGTAAAGTTTATACTTTGTAAGGCCGTTAAAATTTCCTGCTTTTCCTCTTCTGACAATACAGCTTTATCTAAAACAAAATTATTCATCAAATGAATGCCGCCTTTTCGACCTGCTTCTGCATAAATAGGGATACCTGCCTCACTTAAAGCATCAATATCTCTGTAAATAGTTCTTACGGATACTTCAAATTTTTCTGCTAATTCTGGAGCAGTAGCCTGTCCTTTATCAAGTAAATGATACACAATCTTAAATAATCTGCTTTCCTGCATTAGCAATGCCTCCTTGCCATTATAATAGGATTTAAAACCTGACTCTTTATGTCAGTATTTATTATAATTTCTTGCTCGATGGATAGCAATTAAGAAAAAGTGGATTTTAGTTCCTTAAATTAAAAGATATAAAATAGAAAAATTAAATGTTGCAGCCATTTTGTAGCCATGCGCAATTATTGACTAATTCTCTTTTTCTTGTCGCGTCTATCCCGATTACTTCCTACAATTTCAATATAATCTGATAGACCTTGCAAAATAACTTTCGTGCGGCTTTCTTTCAAATTCAACAACTCGCAGAACTCCCAGATCCCATACTCTTTTCCCTCTTCCATAAATGCAAGAATTTTATCATACTTCATTTGTGTCTTTTTCGTTACCTTTTTATAGCCGCTTTTTTTATTTACCTTTTCCTTGTTTCTCCAAATACCATCTGCACCTCCTTGTCCATACTGACCATATCTTAGCATAAACATATATTTTTCACATCCCGATGCACTGATTGAAACTCCTCCATTTTCAGCATCTATAAGCGGAAGCGGTGCGTTTACTTTTTTACATTCTGCCTTTATTTTTAAAAAACCTCTTCCCCATGATTCCACATCTCCTGAGCGAAAAAAACATCTGCAATTTTAGGATTATGTGGTACAGATTCATGTTTCTCATATACCCGTTCATCCGTAGGTACACGTTTTGACCAAGCTCCCAAATTAAATATAACTATTCGATCTTCATATATGAATACCTGAACCAGCACACCCGTTGCATAATCTTTATAATCAACCGCATTGAGAAGCAATTCACGAATCATACCTCTGGTAAGCATATAAGTTTCTGTACGTTGAATGCCTTCATAATCTACCAATGATTTAAAATATTTTGTAAAAATCAAGTCAATCGCTTTATCGACCTGTAAAAGAAGCGGTCCCTCCACAACGTCCTGATGCTGCAACTCCTCTATCAGTTCCGCATTTTCGCCAAAAGTTCCTACCAATGAAAAATAACCGATTTTAATATAGGAACCTGTTACGTAACGTTCCGGTGTCGGATGAAACAATAGAATTGCTGCCCTTGTTAATATTCGCCATCAAATAGTTTTAAATTACGCAGCAATAACTCGTTAGAAACATTTACTTTGCTCTCTGTCATCCTGTTGCTTTTAACTGCTTTCTTTCTAAACACGTCCAATGCCTCTTTACTCAAATCTGATACGCTAACCTCTGGAACAGGAACTGTATTCCACGTTTTTCCAGCACACTCCAAAAGAAAATTTTGCAATTCAAAACCATTTAATTCATGCAATGTCAAACCGGAACGTTTATAATATTTTCCATCACACGAAATAGCAAACGGATATTTTATAATTTCTATGGATATATACTCTCTTGTGCCATCCGCTTCTTCCCGTATTTTATTCTCTTTTTCAATTACTGCAAGCGGCTTATAGCGTTTATCAGTACTTTCTATCCTTTCAGAATTTAGTTTTCCACAAGCATATTGGTTAATTAGTTTCTCTGAAATACTTATGGGCATACAATTCCTATAACGTACATTTTCAGCTCCATTTGCTTTATAAATATTGATGCTGGCTATAATCCCCAGCTTGTCACGAATCTTATTCAGCAAACCTTCAAGAATTCTTTTAGAGTCTTCAATTCCGACCACATAGCCATCATCATTTACCCCGATGTATAACGTACCACCTTCCGTATTGGCATACCCGCACAACCATTTTAGAAATTCATCCTGCCATGACCATTTCCATTCCATTTGTTGGGACTCCTAATTTTGTTGTTGTTTGGCGTTATAATCATTCATTTTATTCATAAAAATCCTTTTAATCCAATAAAGCTACCTACAATTCCGTTCCTTCTTCTATCCATTTCTTTAATTTCTTCTGAAGTTCCTCTTGAAAAACTTTCTTCGAGCATTCCCTACCATACAAGAGATACCTGTTGCCCGGCATCTCTTCAAGAGGTTTACAAA
>CAMWWJ010000008.1 GCA_947177925.1 uncultured Lachnospiraceae bacterium | reverse complement strand
TTATTAATAGTGCTTAATTTAAGTTTCGTTTTCAAAATAAAAAGACTCTGAAATCCTCATAATCACTTGAAAATGCATGATTACAAGGCTTCCAGAGCCTCATATTTTTATTTCATTGTTTCAGATGCAAAGTTCACTTATGCGTTCATCTGTGCCGCAACCTCAGCCGCAAAATCCTCTTCCTTCTTTTCAATACCTTCACCGGTCTCAAAACGAACGAATTTCACAACCTTCAGATCCGCATTGTTTTCTTTTCCAACCTGTGCAATGTACTGACCTACTGTCTGCTTGCCGTCTTCAGCCTTTACATATACCTGATCTAACAAACAGATTTCTTTTAATTCTTTCTTGATACGTCCTTGAATCATTCCTTCAATCACTTTTTCCGGTTTCTGTGATTCTTTTGGATCGTTCATAATCTGTGCTTTTAAGATTTCTTTTTCATGCTCTACATAGTCAGCGCTGATTTCTTCTTCAGAAACATACTTTGGATATAAAGCTGCAACCTGCATTGCAACATTGGTAAGCGCTTCCTTCACTGCATCGTTCACTACGTTTGTTTCAGCTTCTACGATAACACCGATTCTGCCACCGCCATGTGTGTAAGAAACAACACATCCGTTAGCAGCCTCTACCTTTGCAAATCTTCTAATCGTCAGATTTTCACCGATAACCGCAACTTTTTCTACTAAAGCATCCTTAACGGTCTTAGAAGAATCCACATTCCAGCTTTCAGCTAAGAAAGCATCAATATCTGCCGCACTTGTTGCAAGAGCCTGATCCGCTACTGCTGCTACGAATTTCTGGAACTCTTCATTTTTGGCAACAAAGTCTGTTTCAGAGTTTACTTCTACAACTGCTGCTGTTTTATCATCCTTTACTACAACCTTGCAAAGACCTTCTGCTGCAATTCTTCCTGCCTTCTTTTCAGCCTTTGCCTGTCCGTTCTTTCTTAAAAATTCTACTGCTGCATCCATATCGCCATCTGTTTCTGTAAGAGCCTTCTTACAGTCCATCATGCCTGCACCAGTCATTTCTCTTAATTCTTTTACCATTGCTGCTGTAATAGCCATGTTTCTTTCCTCCAACTAATCAAAATTCTTATGCTTCTACGGTTTCTTCTTCTGCTTCAACTACTTCTTCAGAGGCTTCCTCTGCTTCTTCTGAAACTTCTCCGATTTCACCTTGATTTGCTTCGATTACAGCATCTGCCATTTTCGCTACGATTAATTTTACAGCACGGATTGCATCATCATTGCCCGGAATCACAAAATCAAGCTCTTCCGGATCGCAGTTTGTATCAGCAATACCGATTAAAGTGATTCCAAGAGAATGTGCTTCCTGAATACAGATTCTCTCTTTTTTAGGATCTACTACGAAGATTGCATCCGGTACTCTCTTCATATTTTTAATTCCGCCTAAGTTCTTTTCCAGCTTTTCCCATTCTTTCTTTAATGCGATAACTTCTTTCTTAGGAAGAACATCAAAAGTTCCGTCTTCAGACATTGTTTCAATTGCTTTTAATCTTTCAATTCTGCTCTGGATAGTCTTAAAGTTGGTAAGCATACCGCCTAACCATCTTTCATTTACATAATACATTCCACAACGCTCTGCTTCTGCCTTAACAGCATCCTGAGCCTGCTTTTTTGTACCTACAAAAAGAATGGTGCCGCCTGCTGCAACGATCTGTGATACTGCATCATAAGCCTCATCCACTTTTCCTACAGATGTCTGCAGGTCGATGATATGGATACCGTTTCTTTCTGTGTAGATGTATGGAGCCATTTTAGGATTCCATCTTCTTGTCTGATGTCCGAAGTGAACACCTGCTTCTAATAATTGTTTCATTGAAATAACGCTCATTTTCTTTACCTCCACTTGGTTTTGCTTCCCCATAGTTCCTGTTTTATGCCACTCCTGCGTTAAAGAAGCACCGACATACTATCCCTATGGGTGTTTTTTCACAACGGGTAAATTATATCATGAAAGAATAAAGATGGCAAGATGGATTTCAGATTCTTTTTTGAATTGGTTTTAATAAAACGTTACCCAGTAGAGGCCGGTGTCAAACATCCCCGCCCTCTACTGGGTTCCTTTCACTATGCTTCCTTATGTGCTATGCCGCCCTTACGGTTTCTTGATAAGCAGCTTTGCAATTTCCTCCATAGAAGCCCCTTCCGGAATTTCATGCTTCCCTGTACAAATGCTTTTATCATACCCGCCGCTGCACAGGAAACGGTCAAATTCCTGAGCATCCGCTACAAGTCCGGCTTCTGCTGCTCTTTTTGCTACACTAAGAGAACCGTCTCCGGAACGGACCTCTAAAACAATGGTCTTTCCTGTTTTTCCATCGGTTCCTTCATCATCGGCTGCAGGATTCTCTTTCTGATCTTCGGGCTGATTATTTACGTCCTCTGTAGAATCTGCTTCACTATCTTCTTCTTTTTCAATGCTGCTGCCAAAACCGCTTTTATCAGAATCCGGTTTGGACTCTTCTTTTTCATCCGTTTTGCTGCCATCAGCTTTTGTCTGGTCTGTTTCTGCCTTTACAGTATCCTGACTGACGGAAGATATCTGGCTGTCTGCCATCCCGTTGCTGCTGACTCCGGTTTCATTTTCTTCTGTCTTCTCTATATCCTTTTCCTTGGAGGCTTCTTCCAGTCTTTCAAATTCTTCTACCATACCAAGCTCTCCTGCCCGTTTTTTTATCTCTTCATCGGACAGGCTTCCTTTTCCATGGGACAAAGATATACCTAAAATCAAGGCGGTTACTACAATTCCTGTTCCCAACCCTCTCAAATAGTATTTTAGCTTCATGGTCATATCCCCTTATATAAATCAATTACTAAATTTACTTCGCCAACACCAAGACCCAGCTCTTTTGCGATTGCCATATTGGATTTTCCCATATCATGAAGCTCCAATATCCTTTCATTGCTGTTCTTACTGTCACTGCCTTCAAATTGGATGGAAATCTTAGTTTCCTTTTCTTCCACATTCCTTTTGGGAGGATTTTTCTTCCTTTCCTTTACAGGCGGCAGGTTTGAAAAATCAATCACATCAAGAGGCGCAAATTCATCATTTTTCTCCTTACCTGTTTCCTCCTGAGCCTGCAGGGTGGTTTCCACTTTTTTTGCAGTATCCTCCAATACCTGAACGGTTTTCTCAGCTTCCTTTGCAGTCTGGCTTACTTCCACTACAGTTTCCTTCAGATTTTCATGCTTGCTGTTAAGCATATCATAAAGAAACATAACCTCCTTGTGATTCTTGTTTATATCCTCAATAACTGTTTCCGCATATTCAGAAACAGCATTTATCTTTTCAATGGTAATCTTCTCCAAAGAACGCTCTGTTTTTTCCATTCCATAGGAGACAGTCTCCTCCTGCATTTCCTCAAGCTTTTCCTTTGCCTTGGATATTTCTCCTTCCACAAGAGCCTTTGCCACTTCTTCCATAAACTTTTGATCCGGCTCGCCTGCTTCTTTTTGTTTATCCGGCAGTAAAAAACTGATGATACATAATACAATGCCTGCCAGACACAATACAATTTCTACTGTTGTCATATAATCCTTCTCCTTGTTGCCTCGCGCCATCAGACGCTCATGTCAAAATGGCCTCCTTCTTTTTTAAGCACCCTGTCCTTTTTGTTCGTCTCTTTCTGTCCCGGCCTTCTTCTTCCTCCGTCCCCGGTATAGGCTCCATTTCCCTTTTCCTTTGCATCGGAATTATCTCCTTTTTTCTCCGCATTGTCAGCCGTTCTTACGTTGCTTAGCTGGAGCTTGAATTCCTTTTCCATCTTCATTTGAAAATTGCTCTGGTCAACGGTTCCTTTGTTATCCTCATTTTGCTTCATGGTAGTAAAATCCTGTGTTCTCTGCACTGTAGCATTGAACATGATGGGAGTAATTGCCATAACAATCACCTCTTTCTATAAAGCCGCCACACGGACATCTCCCTGATCATTCACAAGCCTGCAGTACTGTAATGTATTCTTTACGACCAGAGTTGCTTCGGATACGGTAATCTTCACACCTGCATAAGCCGCATCCTTTACACAAATACATGCGTCTTCCTTTCGTTTCAGAATGGATTCCAGTCCTGCATATTCTGCCTGTAATTCCACATATTTTTTCTGCTTCCTTTGTGTTTCCATTGCCAATGACTGTATATATTTCATCTGGGCGTCATCCAGTTTTTCACCCTTTTTCATCTTTTGTGCCGCATTTGTAAGTATGGGACGGTTCTTTTGAATCATTTTCTGTATTTCCAGCATTTCATCCTGCAGTCTTTGATGCTGGGTTTTTATTTCCGGGTCTACCCCCACCTCTACATAGGTATCGGCACCCATGGTAGAACCCAGCGTCCGACAGGTTATTTTATTGGCAGCTCTTACAAAGCCTCCTATAATAAAGCCTTTCTTTCCGTCCACATTCACTTCTGTTTTTGCAGTCACTGTACTATGAAGTATGGAATTTGCTTCCACATAGCCCTCCGTATTAGCCACGGCATTTTCTAAAAATTTGGTAATGATGCATCCGCCCGAATTGAGCCTGCCCCTGCCCATGCCATTCATGCCCCGGTCAATAATGATATCGCCTCCGGCAACAATACTGGCTCCTTCTACCACTCCCAGCACATGGACATTGCCTTTTGCGCGTATGGAAAAACCTGTCTGCACATTTCCGTTGACCAGCACGCTGCCCTCTGATTCAATATTACCGGTAGCAGGACCTACATTCTCCACTTCAAACACATCCGATACGAATACCTTATCTTCTACCAGAGAAACATGACCGCTTACATTGGAATAAATCTCAGTCTTATCTTCTGAAATGGTAATATTCTTTCCATACTTTAAGGCTGCCTTCTTTACATCCCTGGGCTTTATGACTTCCCCAAACAGATTTGTCCCGCTTTCCCCAGGATCAGCCGGAATCATCCTTGCTAAAAGCTCTCCTGCCTTACAATGGTTAATGGTATTCAAATGAAAAAAGTCTACAGAACCGTCCTCGTTTCTCTTTGGTCTTGTATTTAAATCCGTATTAAAGAAATATTCAATTCTGCCATCTGTACCATGCACAGGCGGCTTTCCTTTTGCCAATACAATATTGGTACAATATTGCCTGCGCTTTAGGAATTTCTCTATATTCTCATCATCAATACCATATTGGATATTCTTTAAATTCAGATAACTGACAATATCCTCTTTCTTCATCCTGGCACCGCCGGTACTTGGAGGATAAAACCTGACAACAGCCTCCATGTTATCCGGACTTATGCGGATCACAAAGGTTTCATTTACCGGAGGGATTCTTCGGGAAATCAAAGAAAATACCTGCGGTTCCTTTAATGAACTAACCACTGCATTCAGCCTCTTCATGTCAAAATTCTCAATCTTTCTGGCATGCAGATATTCCAACAGCTCACCTATGGAAATAGGCTCTCCATCGTTTGTAGGGGGTACGAGCTTCAGTGCAGTTTCCTGTTCCTTTATCATCAATTGAAAACATCCGTTCATCTGCCGCCTCCTTTTATTCTATCTGTTTGTTAGTATGCCTATATAATCGCCTAATTTTGCTTTCATTTTATGAAGAGCTTTCGTATGAAGCTGAGAAATACGCGATTCGGAAACCTCTAATATGTTGCTGATTTCCTTTAATGTAAGATCCTCATAATAATAAAGCAGAATAACTTTCTTTTCTTTTTCCGTTAAGATTTCCAAAGATTCCATCAGGATTTTTTTCAGCTCCTGCTGCAAGGTGGCATCCTCTGGAGAATGGAACTGGCTTGATACCTTTCCTTTTTCATTTGGCACCTCGCTGCCCTGCTCCAAATATTCATTTAAGGAAACAAGTCCTGTTATTTTCATCTGGGACTGCCATTCCGTCAGCTCATCCTCTGAGATTCCAAGCCCTTTTGCTATTTCCTCATCGGTAGCGCTTCTTCCCTTTTGCACTTCTATCTGTTTTATGACTCCATCTATTTTTTTCTGCTTCTGTCTGATGGTTCTTGGAATCCAGTCCATTTTGCGGATTTGATCTAAAATGGCTCCTCTTATACGCAGGCTTGCATAAGTTTCAAATTTAACCTCTTTTGCATAATCATACTTGTCAATGGCATCAATCAATCCAAATATGCCATAGCTTACCAAATCCTCATATTCCACATTATAGCCTAAGTACATACTCAGCCGTCCTGCCACTACTTTCACAAGGGGCGCATATTCCAATATGATTTTTTCCCTGAGCTCCGGCGACTTATCCTTTTCATAATCCGCCCAAAGCTTCTTTTTGCCTGCTTCGTCCATAAGCCTCTCCCTTGAATCTATTCTGTTTCAGAAAGCGGAATGCCGGAAGGCTCCTTTCACTCTCCTGCTGCTTCTTTTTCAATGACAGCGCCTTCCCGTTCTTCCTCTTCTTTCCGAAGCCGTTCTTCCTCTTCCTCTTTTCGCTTAATCTCTTCTTGAAACTTATCCAAAATAGACTTCACAATTAGTCCGGCCACATAAAAAAGAAGTAATACTGCCAAAAGGATTCCTAACATCGCTTTCACTTCATATCCCAAAGCAAATGTGATAATACTGGTAACCGCACCTGCACTTAATGCTATGATTGCGGGTATATTCTTTGTATTCATTATATGATCACTTCCCCTTTTCCCACTGCTTTAATGAGAAAATCTCCGTTTTCCGGAAAGAATACTACTGTTCTTCCATAGTTTAATCCCGTATCCTCTGCTAAAATAGGAATATGTAATTCTCTCAGTTTTTTTTTGGTTGCCTCTACATTCCGGTCTCCAACCGTGACTAAATTATTTTTTCCTGTAACTGCAAACATCTGTGCCCCACCTGCAATTTTAGCAACCATCCTGTAGGGGCTTGCTCCCTTTAATGACATCTGCCTTACCAGTTCTGCAATTCCAGTATCTGCAAATTTCGGAATATTCGTACTATTTCTAATCTGTGTGCTGTCTGGAAGCATGATATGAGCTAATCCTCCCACTTTGGTAATCGGGTCTCTTATTGCAATTCCTACACAAGATCCCAGTCCTAACGTAGTGATGCTGTCAGGACTTATACATACTTTCAAATCAGCCATTCCAACCTTAATTAGTTCACCCATTTCTTTTCCCTACCGTCCATCATAATCCTAATGATCCTAATAATCTATCATAAGAATCTAAATCCGGCATTAAAATAAAGAATCCGTCTAGATTGATTTCATCTGTAAATTGTGTCTGTATTAACAAAAGCTTATCTCCCATGGCTCCGAATTCAATTGCCGGTACACTTAAAATCGCCGCCGCCATATCAATGCTTAAATCCGGCACAGAAGGAATAATCTTCATTTTGGTAAGGCTTGACAGGGAATTCAAATATGCCCCTGTAATAATATTACCGATTTCTTTTAATGCGGAAAGCTCAATTTCGGTAAATGCACCCGTTCCATTGCCCTCCACTCCCATCAACTTTCCAACAAGATGATGAGCTACCTTTTCTTCGCATAAAAACATCATGCTTCCACTAATATCCCCTTCAACCAACAGATATACTCCTGCCATAATCTGTTCTTCGCCGCCCATTGCTTCTCCCACCTGGGAAAAATCAAGAAGCCTTACCTGGGGAACCTTCATATCCACCTTACACTGAAGCATCTGTGCCAGCGCCGTAGTAGCATTACCTGCCCCAATATTTCCCAATTCCTTCAATACGTCAAAATACTCCTGGGAAACATTATCAAAATTCATCTTCGTCATACAATCACCCCACTGCTTCTCAGCTGCTTTCCTTTTCAGCAAACAATGTATGCAGATCCAACAGGGAAATCAATTCTCCCTTATCCTTTCCTACAGCCGGAACAAAATTAGGTTTTTCCTCCTTGGCATCATAGGATACCTTTTCTACCTGAGATGCATCCAGAGTAACCACTTCCTTTACTTCATCCACAATAAGCCCAACTGCGTCATTGCTGTCAATCTTTACTATGATAATACGGGTGGCCTTTGTTTCTTCCACCTGTTCAAAGCCCATTTTTGCACGAACACTGACTACCGGAATGACTTCACCCCTTAAATTGATGACGCCCTTAATGGATTGCTGCACTTTAGGAACTCTGTAGATCTGCTGCATTCTTATAATATTATCTATGTATTTAATATCGATTCCATATTGCTCACCATTTAATTTTACCACAATAAACTGCGTGGTTTCATAAGCAGCTTTTAATTCTTCCATCCTGTTTCACCTGACCTTTCCTAAATAAGTGCATTTGTATCCAATATAAGTGCAATTTCACCGTCACCCAATATAGTTGCGCCGCTGATGATCTTACACTTATTGATATATTTGCTTAAGGATTTAATAACGATTTCCTGCTGTCCCATCAATTCATCCACCACAAGGCCAGCCAGTTTGTCACCCTTCTTCACGATGACCACGATTAAGCTTTCATCCGGCGATTTGCTTGATTCAATATCCAGCACTTCATTCAGGCGGATCAACGGAATTACCGTTCCTCTTAAATTGATGACTTCCTTTGCCTGCACGAACTTGATTTCTTCCGGCGCAATGTCTTCTATGGTCTGGATAGTCCCTAAGGAAATAGCATATTTCTCATGTCCCACTTCCACCATAAGCGCCTGAATGATTGCAAGAGTAAGCGGAAGCCGGATAATAAAGGTACTGCCTTCTCCCAGCTTTGTCTTAACCTCCACTTCACCGCTCAAGCTCTCAATCTTGGATTTTACCACATCCAGACCTACACCACGGCCGGATATATCAGATACCTGCTTGGCTGTGGAAAAACTTGGTTTGAACAGAAGATCGATAATATCTTTATCGCTCATGTTCTCTGCCTGTTCGGGAGTAATGGTACCTCTTGAAAGAGCCTTTTCCTTTACCGCCTCTACATCAATACCGTTACCGTCATCCCGTACTTCTATGACTACGTTATTGCCATCCTGATAAGCATCCAGATAGATAGAGCCTACTTCCGGCTTTCCCCTTTGGATACGGGTTTCTGCCGATTCCAGTCCGTGATCCGCAGAGTTCCTTAAAAGGTGCATCAGCGGATCGCCGATTTCGTCTACTACCGTACGATCCAGCTCCGTTTCTTCACCGCTCATAAACAGCTGCATTTTCTTATTCAGCTTCTTGGACAGGTCACGAATCATTTTAGGGAATTTTACTACAACTGACTCTATAGGAACCATCCTTACCTTCATAACCGACTCATGGAGATTCGTAGTAACGCTTTCCAAATACTCAATATGCTCGCTGGCTGCCGTTCTGGTACCTTCCGTATTGGAAGCCGCTACCAGAGAGTTCTTAGCGATGATCAGCTCGCTGACCAGATTCATGAGCACATCCAGCTTTTCGATATCCACACGCACGGTACGGTTCACTACCGGCTTGGAAGCAACAGGCTTTTTGTTCTCCTGCTTTTGGGCTGCAACTGCTGTTTCGCTGCTCTTTTCCTTCACTTCCTTTTTCTCTGCCGCCTGAACCTCTGTCTTGCTGCTGTCCGCTGTATTTTCATGATCATATTCAAAAGGTGCCACGAACGCATCCTTAATTTCGGATACATTTTTCACCACTTCAGCCACTCTGTCCATGCTGCTGTCCGTTACGAAAAGCATACTGAAATCATACTCAAACTTTTCATCCTCAATATCCTGGGCAGCCGGAACAGATACAATGATTTCTCCCAGCTCTTCTAATGCCTTAAAGACCAAAAATGCCCTTGCAGCCTTCAAAATACAGCTTTCCTGTACATACACTGTAATACCCAGTATATTTTTCCCCTGCTCATTCGCTGCCTTGATAACTGTCTGCTCCGCACTTCCTATCTTAATCGTCTTCCATTTTTCCTTATCGCCTTCTTCTATAGGAGCAGCGGCGGAAGAAGCTCCTTTTGCTGAGTCCTCTCCGCCTTCATTCCCGTTCAGAATTCCCTTTAAGGACTTTACCAGATGTTCGTTATCATTGGTTCCTTCCTCTGTAGTATTTTGAATATTATCCACATACTCTTCCAATGCATCCAGACACTGGAACAGAATATCCACCATATTGTCCTGAACCTTGATCGTATTATTCCTGACCTCGGAAAAAACGTTTTCCATCTCATGGGTCAAAGCCTGCATCCGCTTATATCCCATAGTCCCTGCCATACCCTTTAAAGAATGGGCAGCCCTGAAAATCTCATTAATCGTATCCATATTTTCAGGTTCCTGTTCCAAAATCATGAGCTGATCGCTTAAAGTCTGCAAATGCTCCTTGGATTCATCTAAAAATATTTCTAAATATTGGCTAACATCCATTTCATCTTACCCCCACGTTCCTTGTAATTTGTTGTGCCATGTCTTCCAAGGCAACCATCTGGTTTACCAGTCCTGTCATGCTGACTGCCCTTGGCATCCCGTAAACTGCACATGTACTCTGTTCCTGCGCGATTACATACGTCTGTTTCTTTTTGTCCAGATTCATGATTCCTTCCGTTCCGTCGGCGCCCATTCCGGTCATTACAACGCATACGATCTGATCAAAGTCTGAATCCATCAGGGATTCATACATATAATTGGCACAGGGCTTCACACCTTCCCTTGGCGCCTCATCCCCAAATTCAATCCAATACTCTCCACGTTGCTTTTTTACTTTTAAATGGGTGCCTCCCTTTGCAATATAAACATGCCCCTTTTCAAGCTTATCTCCCACTGCGGCTTCCTTAACGGAAAGCTGGCTCAGCCCGTTCAACCGCTCGGCCAGAGATTCCGTAAAGCCGGAAGGCATGTGCTGTACAATCAACACAGGTGCATCCAGATTCCCGGGAAGCTTTGGAATAACCTGCTGTAAAGCTTTTGGTCCTCCTGTGGAACAGGCAATAGCTACAAGCTTCCTGCCGGTTACCGGCGAAGACTTGCGAAGCACTACCGGCTTATCTCCTATCCGCGTAAATCTACGCTGCTCCAGTCCCGAATTACTTTCTTTTCTTGTTCTGGAAGGAAGATTTGCCGTTGTGGCTTCCCACAATATATTCAGGAACCGACGTCTGAATTTGTCTGCTTTCGCATCCATAATGCTAAGAGGCTTATGCACAAAATCAATAGCTCCAAGCTCTAAAGCTTCCAGAGTAACCTGCGCTCCTTCTCTTGTAGTGGTACTGTTCATAACAACTCTGGCAGAAATCTTTTGTCTGTTCAATTCTCTTAAAAGCTCGATCCCCGTCATCTTTGGCATATTCACATCGAGAACAACCCCGTCATATGTCTTTTTCTGCAAAAGCATTAAGGCTTCTTCACCATTTGTTGCTGTGTCCTCCACATGGAATCTTCCATCTGCATTTATTATATCACAAACAACTCTTCTCATAAGTGCAGAGTCATCAACGACCAGTATTTTTTTCATAATATCACTATCCTTGCAGTTTCTGCCTGTTTTTACGTTCTTCCTCAAAAATAAAACGAATGATCTCTTCCCTCTGACCATTTGTTATATTTACGTATTGAACCCTATGCTCAAACTGTCCCTTTCTGTTTTCCAGCTCCTTCGAGCTTAATATCTTTCCTGTAAGCTCATATTTTTTTTCTATTCCCTGCATGCTGAGGGAATAAGTCAGATAAATGATCGTATCCTTTTCATATTGATGGTTGGCTACAAAACGGATACCACCGCCGCTGATATCCACAATGATGCTTTGGCGCAAAGGAAGGCTTTCCTCCAAGAAAACTGCTTTCTTTTCCTCATATGCAAGCTTTTCATCCGGACTGAGTTCCCTGCTCATCATATTAAGCACACAGTTGAAACGGTAATACTCTCTTCTCTGATGTTTCCTTAAATTCGTAGTAAGTTCAAATAACAATAAAACCACACCATTAACCTTGTAACGGTCTACTACTCTTGCAAGGCTTTGATAAATACCCGTCTTCGTATAGAAACAGATTTCATATACCCCGTCAACAGGTAAAAGAATCAGCTTTGTCTGTTCCATTGGCATGCAAATCTCAAGTCTCTCATCCGAAAGCACATCATATACCTTGGACACATGTATTTTTTCATCAGAGCCTTCTTCTATAGCAGCTCCTTCTACTGCCTGCAATTCCACCTTTTCTCCTGGCAATATATACTTTGATAGCATAGGCGACCTCCTTTATATATTATTTCTTTCCTGATAAAATATGGGAAAAAAATGCTGTCATTCCTCTTTTCTGAACTGTATCACTTCCCGGTCCGTTCATTAAAAGCTCCGCAATTTCCACAAATGCCTTTGAGGATTTTGACGATGGGCTGGTAAGACAAACCGGCTCCTGCTGCATAACCGCCTTGGATAACTGTACATCCTGGGGCACACTGCCCAAATACTCAATCGGCAGCTTTAAATATCTGGTTACTACCGTATCCAGCTTTTTAAAAAGATTCCTGCCCTCTTCCTTAGAACCTACCCGATTGGCAATTACCTTTATCTGGGAATTTTCCAACGAAAACCTTTTATGTCCGTTTAATGACTTAAGAAGCGAATAGGCATCTGTAATAGATGTCGGCTCCGGCGTAGTCACTAAAAGAATTTCTCCGCTTGCCACTAAAAATTCCAGAACCGCATCGGATATTCCTGCTCCGGTATCAATAATAAGAATATCTGCCAGGGAATCCAGCTCCGCCAGATTCTGGATAATATACAAAAGATAATCCCTGCTTAAGTTAGACAACCCGGCAATTCCAGAGCCCCCGGAAATAAATCCGATTTCTCCGGGCCCCCAGGTTATCACATCTTTTATATTTTTCCCCTGATAAATTAGGTCCGATAAATTATACTTTGGTACGGTTCCAAACATGATTTCAATATTGGCAAGACCAAAATCCGCATCCAGAATGATGACTCTCTGCCCCATCTTCTTAAACTGTATGGCAAGATTGATGGCCGTATTGGATTTCCCCACTCCACCCTTTCCGCTTGTAACAGCAATGACTCTGGCAAGGGGTCTTTGCTTGGTCTGGTTTGCTTTTATGATATTTCGGAGTTTTTCCGCCTGGTCCATTATCCTTCCTCCATTGTATACTGGTATCCCGCTATTGCCTTCCCTCAAGCAACTGCTTTACCGTCTTTTGAGGATTAAAATCTGCAATATCATCCGGTACGTTCTGCCCGCATGTTACGTATGATAATTCTACCCCCGTATGCAGCTTTAAATTCAGTAAATTTCCAAATGTTTCCGTTTCATCCAGCTTCGTAAAAATAATTTTATAGTCCGTTATCTTAGAGTAGGTATCTGCAATATTCAGCAAATCTTTATATTTTGTAGTTGCGCTTAATACAAGATACACTTCTTTTTCCACACTGTCATCCATAGCATTCAACAGCTTTTTCATCGTTTCTCTCTGATCCTCATTCTGATGGGAATGCCCTGCAGTATCCACCAAAATATAATCATAACCGGAAAACTCTTCACAAGCTTCCTTAATTTCTTCCTCTGTATAAATAATACGAAAAGGTGCTTCTAATATATTCGCATAAGTACGAAGTTGTTCCGCTGCCGCAATCCGATAGGTGTCCGCAGTCAGAAGGGCAACTTTATTTCCCTTCTCAACCTGAAATCTTGAAGCCAGCTTTGCAATGGTAGTAGTTTTGCCTACGCCGGTAGGCCCGATGAAAAACACAAGCTTTGGCTTCTTATCCGGCGGCTCGATTCCCTTAGACTCCCCAAACCGCAATATCATCTTCTGATAAATATTGGAAAGTGCAAAGTCTATGGTCTGATTGGATGACTGGACTTTTCCGAAATCATCAACAATCTGGTTGGCATAAATCTCATCCACCTCATTTTCAATCATCGTATTATAAAGCAGCTTTAAGAAACGTGTCATTTCATCTTCTTCCTTACCGGCTTCTTCTTCCTCTTCCTCGTCTTCCTTTTCTTTTTTCTCCTTTTCATCTATGATGGCAACATTCATCAATTGCTTTTCCAAAAGGCTTTGGAGAGAATCCAGCTTTTCTTCAATGACAGCACTGTCTTCCTTGATCGCTCCCTCTGTGGGCACAGGCTGTATCGGATTTGAAGTCTGTTTTACTACCGCTTCCTGGACTGTCTGCTGCTTTGGCTGAATTTTCGCCTTTTCTCCTTCTTCCTCCAAGGCGACCGTCACTTCCACTTTCTCCCTTTTAAATAGAGAAAAAAAGCCCTTTTTCTTCACATTTTTTACATTCATGATCACAATGCCCGTTCCCAATTCCTTTTTGGCATTTTCCACTGCTTCTTCTTCGGTTTTTCCTAAAAATTTCTTAATGATCATTATGCTGTCACCATCCCTACAGATTGTAATTCAATGTTAGATTCTATTTCATTATAGGATACTACGATTAAATCTCTGTAATAATCTTCCGTCAGCCGTTTAAAATACATACGTACAATAGGTGATGTAATAATAATAGGCGCTTTGCCAAGGCTTTCTAACTTGCCCACTTCCGTTCCTATGGAATTCATGATTGCCTTTGTCTTTTCCGGCTCCAGATTCAAATAAGCGCCCTGCTCGGTCTGTTTTACGGCTGCCATGACCTCCTGTTCAATCTTCGGGTCTAAAGTCACAACGCTGGTAGTCTCGTTAGCAGGAAAGAATCTGGCAGATATGGCTCTTTTCAGCCCCTGTCTTACATATTCCGTTAAAATATCCGTATCTCTCGTAGTTGCCGCATAGTCCGCCAGAGTTTCGAAGATGGAAAGCAGGTCTCTTATGGAAATGCCCTCCTTTAACAAATTCTGTAATACCTTCTGCACTTCTCCAAGCCCCAGAAGCTTCGGCACCAGCTCTTCCACCAGGGAAGGATTGCTTTCCTTTAAATTTTCTACCAAATGAGAAACATCCTGTCTTGTAAGCAGCTCGGAAATATGTTGTCTGATGATTTCCGTCAGATGGGTGGCAATGATGGAAGGCGGATCTACCACAGTATATCCCATGCTTTCTGCTCTCTCCCTCTGATTTTCCGTAATCCAGATAGCCGGAAGGTGGAAAGAAGGCTCAAAGGTAGGAATACCCGTAATCTCTTCTTCTACATATCCCGGATTCATGGCCATATAGTGGTCGAACAGAATCTCTCCTTCACTGACCTGAATTCCTTTTATCTTAATAATATATTGATTTGGATTCAATTGTATATTATCACGAAGGCGAATAATGGGCACAACGGTACCAAGCTCTAAAGCAATCTGCCGCCTGATCATAACTACACGGTCTAACAGGTCTCCGCCCTGATTTACATCTGCAAGCGGAATGATTCCATAGCCGAATTCCAGCTCGATGGGATCCACCTGCAACAGAGAGGTAACATTTTCAGGCTGCCTGATTTCCTCTGCCGCCACTTCATCCGCATCCACTTCCTGCTCGATTTTGGCAGTTTCTATTGTGCCTGCCACCATTCTTCCTGCAATAATGAATACCATTCCCAAGGTAACAAAAATAACCGGATTCAAAGGGGTTACAATTCCCAGAAAGGCAATGACCCCTCCAGTCATATAAAGCACTTTGGGCACTCCAAAGAGCTGTTTTAACAATACGCTTCCAAAATCCGCATCCTTGCTTCCTTTTGTTACAAGAATACCGGTGGATAAAGAAATGAGCAGAGAGGGAATCTGGCTTACCAGCCCGTCACCAATTGTCAGGATTGTATATTTGTCCAAAGCATCCCCTATATCCATACCCTGACGCAGCACGCCCATGGCTATGCCGCCTACAATATTTACTACGGTAATCAAAAGGCCCGCCATGGCATCACCCTTTACATACTTTACCGCACCATCCATGCTTCCGAAAAAGCTGGCCTCCTGCTGAATCTTATCTCTTCGTATCTTTGCTTCCTGATCTGTAATGGCGCCTGTATTCAAATCCGCATCAATGGCCATCTGCTTACCTGGCATAGCATCCAGAGTAAACCTTGCGGTTACTTCCGCCACTCTTTCTGAACCTTTATTGATGACCATAAACTGTATCAGAATTAAAATCACAAAAACAATAACGCCAATTATCAAATCGCCGCCGCCTACAAATTGTCCAAATGTGGTGACTACATTTCCCGGTTCGCCTTTTAATAAAATCAGCTTTGTAGAAGACACGTTCAAAGCAATCCTGAAAATGGTGGTAAACAAAAGAACCGTTGGAAAATAAGACATATCCAGCGCTTCCTTGGCAAACATACAACCGAACATTACGATAAAGGCTGTTGCAATATTGATTGCCAGCAGCACATCCAAGAAAAAAGAAGGAATTGATACAATAAACATTACAAATGCAGTAAGTATGTATAATGCCACACCCAAGTCCGCTTTTTTCATTTGACAAACTCCTCCTTCCCTGAAATCACTTTTCTTTCTATCATCATCTAAACTTTATATTTTACCCTGTGCCTGATAAACCATGGCCAGCACTTCCGCTACTGCCTGATACAGCTCAGGCGGGATCTGCTGTCCGATTTCCACATTGTGGTAAAGCATTCTGGCTAAAGGCTTATTTTCTACAATTTCTATTTTATGCTCTTTTGCTGCTTCCTTAATCTTCTGCGCCATATAATCCTGCCCCTTTGCAAGCACGATTGGCGCCTCAGCCACTTCTTTGTCATATTGTATGGCAACCGCTAAATGGGTAGGGTTCGTAATGACCACATCTGCCTTTGGCAAATCCTGCATCATACGCCTTTGGGATGCTTCCCTCATCTTCTGCCTGATTTTTCCCTTAATCTGCGGATCTCCTTCAGACTGCTTGAACTCCTCCTTGATTTCCTGCTTGGTCATCATCTGATCCTTGCGGAATTTCCGCTTCTGATATATAAAATCAATTGCTGCAATGAGCATATACACAAAGGAACATTTCAGCCCCAGATCAATTGCCATCGTACCTGCCAAAAGCACTCCCTGCCAAAGCTGCATTTGAAACAGCAGATAAATCACATTATATTGATTCCTAATGGTCGTATAGACCACATAAGCGATAAGTCCAATCTTCAGCAGCGCCTTTATAAGCTCCATAAGGGAATTTAAGGAAATAATCTTCTTCATGCCGCTGATTGGATTCATCTTATTTAATTTAGGCTGCAGCGGCTTTGTGGTAAACTTCCACTTTACCTGTACATAGTCACCTACAAAGGCAACGAGAAAGCCTATTAGAAAAAAGGGAGCCAGCACAATTAAAATGCTTACCAGACTGTTTCTTAACAAGACAGTCAGATCCCCGGCAGGAACCGTTCCGTTCCACATCACGAAAACTTCCGGAATTTTACTATACATTCCGCAAAACAGCTCCAGAAGCTCATTGCCAATAAAGCCCACAAATATTTTTAATATGAGAAACAATGCAATCAAGCTTAATGCATTGGTAACCTCCCTGCTCTTTGCAACCTGCCCTTCCTTTCTGGCATCGTCAAGCCTTTTGGCAGTTGGCTCTTCTGTCTTTTCACCGCCGGGCCCGTCCTTTGCAAAAAACTGAAGTCTAAGTTCCATCATCTACATCATTGCCTCCACAAAAGATACCATCATGGTCTTCATTTCCGTAAAAATAAAATCAGAAACATATGGCAGCATACCTACCGTCAGGAACATGACCCCTAACCCTACTAATAATTTTATCTGTATACCTACCGCAAACATGTTCATCTGAGGCGAAACCTTAGCTAAAATGCCAAGAACCACATTTAAAATCAAAATCACACAAAACACAGGAAGACAGATACGAAAACCAATGCTTATATAGTCTGTTAAGAAAGCAAGCATGGAACCAAGCAGCCTGTCTCTGTCAAAAACTGCCCCATTCACAGGAATCAGCATATAGGTCTCAACCAATGCCTTTAGAATATATCTGTGCATTCCGCTGACTAAAAGCATAAGCATAACTACATACTGGTAAAACACACCGGTAATACTGGAATTTTCTTTTGTAGTAGGATCTAACTGGTTTGCCATGGCAAGACCAATATCCATATCAATAACCCTCCCTGCAAATACGATAATCGTGTTACAGATATTTGCTCCATAGCCTACCAATAGCCCGGTAAGCCCTTCTTTTATGACAATTGTGGCATATTCCAGCAATGTCTCATATACAATGGGTTCATGAGGAGCCAGAGTCTGATAAATCAGGTAGGATACAAAAATCGAAAGCCCTACTCTCGCCTGCCTGGGTGTATTCGTCATGCTGAAAAAGGGAGCTATAAAAATAAAACAGCTTACTCTGGTAAACACAAGCAGAAAATATTGCAGTTCAACTATAGAAAAAGAATATTCTATCATATGGACACCTAAATATATCTGGAAAAGTCAGACCACAACTCTGCCATAAACCCCGCCATTTCATTTAACATCCAGTGCCCTAACAGCATAAGCGCTAAAAATACAGCCAGAATCTTTGGCACAAAAGTCAACGTCTGTTCCTGAATGGAGGTTGCCGTCTGAAAAATACTGATAATCAGACCTACAATCAGAGATACCAAAAGCACCGGCGCGGAAACCTTTATGATAATCCACAAAGCCCGGTTGGCAATTTCAACAACATCATTTATTGACATATCCTCACCTCAGCTAATAAAAAGTCTTTACCAGATTTACGATTACCAGATTCCATCCATCCGCAAGCACAAAAAGAAGTATCTTAAAGGGCATGGATATGGTAGTGGGCGGAAGCATCATCATACCCATGCTCATAAGAGCCGATGCTACCACCATATCTATTACAATAAAAGGTATATAAATGACAAAGCCAATAATAAATGCCGTTCTAAGCTCACTGACGATAAAGCTTGGTATCAGTACGGAATTATCAATGTCCGCCAGCTTTCCCGTCCATTCCTTTCCGGCAATATCCGTAAACATCCTGGCATCCTTTTTCTGAGTCTGCTTAAACATGAACTCCCGCAAAGGCTCCATTCCAATCTCCAATGCCTCTTCCTGTGTAATCTCTCCCGCCTCAAAGGGCTTGACTGCCGTTTCATTGATCTGGGTAATAATAGGGCTCATAATAAAATAAGTCAAAAACAATGCAATGCCAATCAACACCTGATTAGGCGGCGCCGTCTGGGTATTGAGCGCTGTTCTCGTAAAATGAAGCACGATCAATATACGGGTAAAGGAGGTTAACAAAATAATGAGAATTGGTGCTAATGCAATGCCGGTTAAAATCAGTAAAATTCGAAGTGAGCCTGCTATAGTGCCATTCCCATCATTATAAGTAACAGTTAAGTTGTTTCCAATATTTAATTCCTTCAGTTCATCTGCTGACTGGGCGCTTCCCGGCTCATGAATGTACGTCCTGCTTTCACTGTCACCTGTAGCGGTCCCTCCAACCATGGAAGCCTGAACCGTCACAGGTGTTATTAAGACAAATATTACGATCAGGAAAGCCAAAAGGACTCTTTTTGTTCTATTCATCTTTATCCGTCCTTTTTATTGCTTTTTCAAAAAGCTCCTTAAAAGAAACAAGTTCTTTCTTTTCCGGTAACTTTACTTCATCCTCATGGAGCTCTGCCAAAAGGGTTACCGTATCCTTGCATATAGCCAGTGCCAGATACTTTTCTCCAACCTTCACAATCTGAATATACTTTCCCGGGGCAATTTGAAAAGCTTCTATCAGCTCCATATTCCCAGAAGCCACGGCTCCCTGCTGAAGCCTTGCAATATATCTGGTAGCAAGCCAGGTAATTCCACAAACAAACAGAAACACAAGCAATAAAGTGAAAAACTGCGCTATGGAATTCAACCCTCGGGAAACCGTCAATATCATGTTATCCAACTACTTTCTTTACCGCTTCTAATACACGGTCTGCCTGGAAAGGCTTTACAATAAAATCCTTTGCTCCTGCCTGAATGGATTCAATAACCATAGCCTGCTGTCCCATAGCGGAACACATAATGACCATAGCGCCTCCATCCGCCTCTTTAATCTTCTTAAGCGCCTGAATCCCATCCATCTCAGGCATGGTAATATCCATAAGCACCAGATCCGGTTTCAGTTCATTGTACTTTTCCACTGCCTTTGCACCGTTTTCAGCTTCACCTGCAACATTATAGCCATTCTTGGTTAAAATGTCCTTAATCATCATTCTCATAAATGCTGCATCATCCACGATTAAAATATTCTTTGCCATATCCTTTGACTCCTCTGTTTCCGTTTTATTTTATGATTTCTGTTACTCTGATACCGAAGCTTTCTTCAATTACTACTACTTCACCCTTTGCCACAAACTTGCCGTTTACCAAAACATCAATGGGCTCTCCGGCAATTTTGTCAAGCTCTATAATCGTACCCGGTGCAAAGTCCAAAATATCGGCTATCGATTTCCTGGTCCTGCCCAGCTCTACCGTGACCTCCAGCGGAACATCCATAATCAGTCCAATGTTTTCCTGACTTGTCATGGCACCCATATCATTACTGAAAGATTGGAACTGCACCGGCTGAATATTCATCTGGGGCATCATCTGAGGCATTCCCATTCCCGGCATTGGCTGCTGCATCTGGGGCATTCCCATTCCCGGCATTGGCTGCTGCATCTGGGGCATTCCCATTGCCTGCTGTCCAGGCATCTCAGCTACAGGCGGTGTGTAAGGTGCAGGTGCCGGTGCCGGTGCAGGTGCAGGCTTTGGTTTCGGAGCGCTTTGTGCATTTGCATTCTGGTTACCGATAAAGGTTTCATACAGGCTTTTCGCAAACTCGGTTGGATAAAGCTGTATAATTGTGCTATCCACCAGTTCATCAATCTGCAGACGGAAGGAAACCCTTACAAACTCTCCTTCTAAGAAAGAGGCAATCTCACCGCCCTCCTTAAACTCCATCAGATCCACCAGACTTGCCTCCGGCGGGCTGATATCAATCATCTTGCCCAGCATGGAAGAAAGAGATGTAGCGGAAGAACCCATCATCTGATTCATGGCTTCGGAAATGGCGCTTAAATGGAGCTCTCCTAATTCACCATCCGTATTGGTCCCGTCACCACCCATCATAAGATCCGTAATGACCTTAACATCATGCTCCTTTAATACTAAAATATTCGCTCCATCTAATCCTATCGTATATTTAATTTGAATAAAAACACATGGCTTTTCATATTCCTCGATTACATGCTTCCATCTGCACATCTCAACAACAGGAGTTGTAATATTTACTTTCCTGTTTACCAAGGAAAAAAGTGTTGTAGCTGATGTTCCCATGCTGATATTGGCAATTTCGCCAATGGCATCTTTTTCATCATCAGTCAGGGCATCTGACACTGCATATTCATCCGCACTATCACTTTGGTCATCACTTGGAGAAACGCCATTTAAAAGCGCATTAATCTCATCCTGGGACAACATACCTTCCATTTGCTTATTCCTCCTCTCTTATTACTGATGCAACCTTTACCGCATAAACCTCTTTGTTGGAGCCGGGCAAGGCTGTAAATTTCTTTATATTTCCAACGTATATATCTAATTCGCTGTCAATCTTTGTATCTAACCGGATAATATCTCCCAGCTGCAGATTTATGAAATCCATAACGGAAACTGCACTTTTTCCAAGAACCGCCTTAACTGGCACATCCACCTTCCGGATCAATGTCTCAATATGCTCCTCATAGCTTTCATCTTCCATTTCCTGCATGGTAGAGAACCAATACTTGGTATTCAGCTTATCCATAATATCTTCCACCGTAAAGTATGGAATACAAATATTCATAAATCCTTCTATATCACCAATCTTAACATTCAGGGTGACAATGGCTATCATGTCACTTGGAGCAATTACCTGGGCAAACTGAGGATTCGTTTCAATCCGCTCCATAAAAGGCTCCACTTTCACCACATTCTTCCATGGCTCCCGTAAAAGCTCCATACAGGCTACCATGACCTTATCCAGAATGGATAATTCGATTTCCGAAAACTCCCTGCTTTTTTCAAGCGGATTCCCTGCACCGCCAAGCATTCTGTCCAATATGGCAAATCCTAAATTCGATGCCAGTTCAATAATAATATTTCCCGGCAGCGGAGCAAAATTCACAATTCCCAAAATGACCGGAGTCCCAAGGGAATTGGTAAATTCCGAAAAAATCATAGCTTCCGAGCTGGCTACACTGACTTGTACACTTTTTCTAAGATAAACCGGTAGGTTGGTGGATAATAACCGTCCATAATGCTCAAAAATAATTTCCAACGTTCGCAAATGCTCTTTTGAAAACTTGGCAGGACGCTTAAAATCATAATTCTTTACCTGTCTATCGTTATTTTCCTTCATTTCCTCTACATCTAATTCACCGGTACTGAGTGCCTGAAGCAAGCTGTCTATCTCGCTTTGAGATAATACTTCTCCCACCAAACTCACCTCCCGTATTTTTTAATTTACAATATGACTTACTGGTAAACGATAGAACTAAAGGTAACCTTATAAACAAATTCTGATTCAAACATGGTCTGGATTCTTTTCAGAATCTCCTCTCTGATTGCATCCTCATTCTCTCTTGCCTCTTCTAAAGTATATGCGGAAAACACATCGTTGATTTCCGCTTTTATCAAGCTTACATTTTCACCCATTTTCTCTCCATAGGTCTTATAGCCTTTATCTTTGGAATTCATGGCAAGACTGACTGACACCTGTACCACATGATCCTTTTCATCTTCTCCCTTCTTTAACATGATGATAAGATCATCTTCAATGGTGTAAGGCACCGTATCCTTCATGGATACTTCCGGTTTCGCATTCTCCCCATCTGCTCCGTTTCCGCCTGTCAGCTCCAAATGCAGGATTGAGGCAATGTCATTCACCACTGCCGCCGTTTTTTTGTTCGTACTCGTTACACTGAACATGGTAATGGCCGTCAATACCACATTCACTATCAAAAGCGCCAAAATCAGTATGGATATCAGATTCTTTTTCATATTCCTTCTCCCTTTGCAAAATTAGTAAGTGCTCAATGCATGATAAATTTTAATTTCAACTCTTCGGTTCCTTGCTCTTCCCTCTGGAACGGCATTGTCAGCCACAGGAACATATTCTCCTCTGCCGGAATGCTTTAAAAGCGCCGGATCCAGACTGGTATTCTCCACAAAATAATCGAAAACAGTCAGCGCACGAAAGCTGGATAATTCATTATTATTACCAAACCGACCGTTATGAATAGGTACATTATCCGTATGCCCTTCAATTTCAATAACACTTTTCCCGTATCTGGTCAAAATCTGTCCCACCTTATCTAAAACAGGCAGAGCTTCCTCCTTTAGCTGGTCGCTTCCGGAATCAAACAGCAGCGCACCGTTTAAAGTCAACGATACATACTGGGAAGTGAAATCAATATCTATCTCGTTAGCCATGTCCGCTTCATTCACCGCTTCTTCTATCTTTTCCGCCAGTTCTTCCGCCTCCTGCTGCTGCTTTGCTACAAACTCCTCTAAAGCTTCTTTACTTTCCTCCTCCACGTCAGCTGCCTTTCCGGTGCTGTTTATGTATTCATCCAGCTCATTCAACTGGCTGACACCGTTGCTTATAAGCACTCCATCGCCAATAGCGGTGGCGCCTCCCGAAAAAAGACTGAACGTCTGGTTAAAGGACTGGGCAACTGCTTCCAGCTTATCCTGTTCAATCGTTGACATGGAAAAAAGCAATATGAAAAAGCAAAGCAAAAGGTTCATCAAATCACTGAAGGTAGCCATCCACGCCGGCGAGCCCGGTGCCGGAGCTTCTTCCTGCTTTTTTCTAG
>CAMWWJ010000007.1 GCA_947177925.1 uncultured Lachnospiraceae bacterium | reverse complement strand
GTCTTGGCAGTGGACACAAGGGAAATCCGAAATGAAAAGACTATCATCATATTCCAGATTACGGATTTTACGGACACCATTACGGTCAAAATGTTTGCCCATAACGAGCAGGTACCGGAGCTTTTGGAACATATAAAAAAAGGAGCTTTTTTCAAGCTTAAGGCAGTTGCCATGATTGATAAATTCGATAATGAGCTGACGTTGGGTTCCATACAGGGAATCAAAAAGATTCCCGATTTTACCACAAGCAGAAGCGACCATAGCGTGCAAAAAAGGGTAGAGCTTCATTGCCATACGAAGATGAGCGATATGGACGGAGTTTCGGATGCGGCGGCAATTGTAAAAAGAGCTTATAAGTGGGGACATCCGGCTATTGCCATTACAGACCATGGCGTTGCCCAGGCATTTCCGGAGGCATTTCACGTATGGCAGGATTTATGGAAGGCGGAAAAGGCAAAGAGAAAGGAAGCGGGAGAGGAAAACCCGGACAGACAGGACTTTTTTAAGATCATATACGGTGTGGAAGCTTACCTGGTAGATGATTTAAAGGAAATCGTCACCAATTCCAAAAACCAGTCGTTAGAAGAAAATTATGTAGTATTTGACATTGAAACTACCGGATTCTCTCCAATAAAAAATAATATCATAGAAATTGGTGCGGTAAAGGTCATGGGAGGAGAAATCGTAGACCGGTATTCCACCTTTGTAAACCCAAAGGAGCCCATTCCTTTTCAGATTGAAAAGCTTACGGGCATAAAGGATGAGGATGTGATGGAGGCACCGGTGATTACAGAAGTGCTTCCTGCATTTTTAGAATTTGTGGGGGACTCTGTTTTAGTAGCCCACAATGCCAATTTTGATATGAGCTTTATTTTGGAAAATGCAAAAAGGCAGCAGATTGACACGGACTTTACTTATGTGGATACAGTAGGCATTTCCAGAATGCTTTTAAAGAATCAGGCAAAGCATACGTTGGATGCGGTAGCAAAAACACTGGGAGTTTCTCTGGAAAACCACCACCGGGCTGTGGATGATGCAGCAGCAACCGCCGAAATTTTTGTGAAATTCATAAAAATGCTGAAAGCAGAAGGTGCGCATACGCTGGATCAGGTGAACAGCATGGGCGCCGACAGCGTGGAGAGCATTAAAAGGCTTCCTTCCTATCATGCCATTATCCTTGCCAAAAATGATGTGGGAAGAATCAATATGTACAGGCTGATTTCTGAATCCCATTTAACCTATTACAATAAACGCCCAAGGATTCCCAAAAGCCGGATTCTGGAAAACAGAGAGGGACTCATACTGGGAAGCGCCTGCGAGGCGGGAGAGCTGTACCGGGCATTGTTAGAAGGAAAAAGCAATGAAGACATAGCAAGAATCGTGAAGTTTTATGACTATCTGGAAATCCAGCCCACCGGGAACAATGCTTTTATGATTGCTTCCGAAAAGGTGGACATTCATTCCATGGAAGAAATCCAGGATATGAACAAACAGATCTGCAAGCTGGGAGAACAGTTCAATAAACCTGTCTGTGCAACCTGCGATGTGCATTTTCTGGATCCGGAGGATGAAGTGTACCGGAGGATCATCATGACCGGAAAGGGCTTTAAGGATGCGGACGACCAGGCGCCCTTATATCTTCGGACAACGGAGGAAATGCTGGAGGAATTTGCCTATCTGGGAAGCGACAAGGCAAAGGAAGTGGTCATTACCAACACGAATCTCATTGCGGACCAGATTGAATCCATAGATCCGGTGCGTCCGGATAAGTGTCCTCCTGTCATTGAGGACAGTGACAAGACACTGACGGACATCTGCTATAACAAGGCAAGGGAAATGTATGGGGACGAGCTTCCGGAAATCGTGGAAAAGAGACTGGAGAAGGAATTGAACTCCATCATCACGAACGGATTTGCGGTTATGTATATCATTGCCCAGAAGCTGGTGTGGAAGTCGGTGGAAGACGGCTATCTGGTAGGCTCCCGTGGCTCCGTAGGCTCTTCCTTTGTTGCCACCATGTCCGGAATTACGGAGGTAAATCCCCTAAGCCCCCATTACTATTGTACGAAATGCCATTACAGCGATTTTACTTCCGAGGAAGTAAGGGCTTATGCGGGAAGGGCGGGCTGTGACATGCCCGATAAGAACTGTCCGAATTGCGGTGAGCCTTTAAAGAAAGACGGGTTTGATATTCCTTTTGAAACTTTCCTTGGATTTAAGGGGGATAAGGAGCCGGATATCGACTTGAACTTTTCCGGCGAATATCAAAGTAAGGCTCATAAATATACGGAAGTCATCTTTGGGGCAGGACAGACCTTCCGGGCAGGGACCATCGGCACTCTGGCGGATAAGACTGCCTTTGGCTATGTGAAAAATTATTATGAGGAAAGGGGACAGAGAAAGCGGACCTGTGAAATCAACCGGATCGTAGAGGGCTGTACCGGCATCAGGCGGTCTACCGGACAGCATCCGGGAGGCATCATCGTACTGCCCATAGGACAGGATATCAATTCCTTTACACCCATCCAGCACCCGGCAAATGATATGACAACGGATATCGTAACCACCCATTTTGATTATCATTCCATCGATCATAACCTGTTGAAGCTGGATATACTGGGACACGACGATCCCACCATGATCCGTATGCTGGAGGATTTGACGGGGATCGATGCGGTAAAGATTCCTCTGGACGATCAAAAGGTCATGTCTTTATTTAGAAATACGGATGCCCTTGGCATCACCCCGGACCAGATCGGGGGATGTCCTTTAGGCTCTCTTGGGATACCGGAGTTTGGGACGGAGTTCGTTATCCAGATGTTGATTGATACAAAGCCCTCCTCTTTTTCCGATTTAATCAGGATTTCCGGGCTGTCCCACGGAACGGACGTGTGGCTTGGCAATGCCCAGACATTGATAGAGGAAGGGAAAGCCACCATTTCCACAGCAATCTGTACCCGTGACGATATTATGACCTATCTGATCAATACCGGAGTGGAGGAAGCACTGTCCTTTACCATTATGGAAAGCGTCAGAAAGGGAAAAGGCTTAAAGCCCGAATGGGAGGAAGCCATGACGGCGGCAGGAGTGCCGGACTGGTATATCTGGTCCTGCAAGAAAATCAAATACATGTTTCCAAAGGCCCATGCGGCAGCTTACGTGATGATGGCATGGCGGATTGCCTATTGCAAGGTCAATTATCCCCTTGCCTACTATGGAGCTTATTTCAGCATCCGCGCTTCGGCATTTTCCTATGAGCTCATGTGCCAGGGACAGAGGCATCTGGAAAATACCATGGCGGAATATGAAAGCAGAAAGGATACTCTTTCCAAAAAGGAACAGGATACCTACAAAGATATGAAAATCGTGCAGGAAATGTATGCAAGAGGCTTTGAATTCATTCCGGTGGATATTTTCAAATCCAATTCCAGGCTGTTCCAGATTGTGGACGGAAAGCTCCTTCCATCCTTAAACAGTATTGACGGCCTTGGAGAAAAGGCGGCGGAAGCCATTATGGAGGCATCCAAGGATGGTCCCTATTTATCCAAGGATGATTTCAGGCAGAGGACGAAAGTGTCCAAGACGGTCATCGAGCTGATGGATCAGTTGAATCTGCTTGGAGACCTGCCGGAATCCAATCAGATCAGCCTGTTTGATTTCGTGTCTTAAGAGAAAAGGACGGGTTTCGACAAGAGTAGGGATGTTTTTCTATGGTTAAGAAAACATTAAGAAATGGAGCCAAATATTTTTATAAAAAATTCTTGTAAATAGGAGAGGGACAGGATAAAATAAGGATAGCAGACAGCAAGTCTGACTAAAATACATAATTAAGGGGGAAAATGAATGAAAAAGATCAGCATTTCCAACAAAATGCTTCCGCTCTTCGGAGTGCTTTTGTCCTGTGTACTGATGATGTGCATTGGAATCAATGTATCAGCCGCCAATACACAGCCGACAGATTTGAAGCAGACAGCAGCGGCTGCCACAAAGGTAACTGTTAGCTGGACAGTGCCTTCCACACAGGCAGGCAACAATTTTAACAGGATTCTTGTTCAATGTTCCAAGGACAACAAGACCTGGGTCGATAAGGGTTATGTAGATGCAAAGGTTACAAGCGCCACATTGATTGGAATCGAAAGAGGAACCAGCCAGTATGTGCGTATCAAAGCAGTCAACTATGATGCTGCAAACAAAAAGATCCTTGTTGACGGAGCATGGTCGGAAGCAATTGAAGTTGCAACTATTCCATCCAGCGTAAGCGGAATTACCCAGACAGCTTCAGCAAAAACCAGCGTTACTTTTACCTGGCCGGAAGCAAAAGGCGCAAACTGCTATGATGTATACATTGGCTCTTCCTACAGCAATGCAAAATTTGTTGTGCGTATGACAGGAAGGACATTGACCGTAAAAGGCAGAAAGCAGGGGTATGGATATAATGTAAAAGTCGTACCGATCAGAATGACCGGCAAGAAATATGCTGCGCTTGGAATGGAAACATGGGGTACGGTAAAGACGACTCCAAAGGCCGTAACCGTTTCCAAAGAAAACAGTTGGGAAAGAGGAAGCAAATCCATTGACTTTACATGGAGCTCCTCCAACAAAAAGGTTGATGGTTATCAGCTTAAAATCTATGACAGCAAGAACAAAGTGAAAGCAACTGTCGATACAAAGAAAACAAGCTATACCTTTACTAAGGCAAAGAATAACCAGTATTACAAAATCAAGGTTCGCCCGTACATCAATGTAAACGGCAAGAAAAAATATGGTTCCTGGTCTGCAAATGCAGTGGCTTTGATGACTCCCCAGGTTACCGGAGTTTCTCAGGAAGACAATAAAGCAACCATTACATGGACTGCTGTCAAGGGTGCGGGAAGCTATGATATTTATGCGGGCAGCTATCCGGACATTGAAAGCATGAGCAGGATCGGCACATCAAATTCAACATCCTTTGTTACAAATGCTGTACAGAATAATGCAGCAGTGACCACCAATAAGAGGATATATTTCTGTGTCAAGGCAAAGAAAAGCGTCAAAGGAAAGATTTATACATCCCTGGCAAGCGATGCCGGATTCAGCAACTAAATAAGATATGATGAAAAAGAGACTGTCTTTCGGGCAGTCTCTTTTTTGTGCCTGTTCTTAAGCAGAGCTTGGATTCTACGCATAAAAAAATAGGGCAGTTCAGGGAAACTGTCCTATCACTTAGGGAAAATTGTATAAAGGGATTTATAACAAAAAATGATATAAACCCATGAAAATCAGTATGCGTCACTGCTTTTCATAAATATATGATAACACGTTTTTCACATATGTCCAGCATTTTTTTACAATTTTCGCACGTTTTCATCGCTTATATTCGACAAAAAATGGGAAAGGCTGCATTTGGAAAATAATAGTCATAAGTTGTACAAGTTTTCATATATTGAGATAAGAGGAAAGGACAAGGTGAAGAATATGAAAGAAACATTATTGCAATTGTTTCCTATGCCTATACGAAAGCTGTTTGAGGAAGCAGCAGGAAAGCTTAAGGATTTAAGGGAAATCCGCATCCGCATCGATTGTCCCGTTCTGTTGTACATAAGGAATGATGAATACTATTTAAACGGACTGGGACAATTGATCCGTGACATGGACAAGGCGATTTCCTTTACAAAAGAGGAAATGGAAGAAATCATCAACTATATATGCAAATATTCTCCCTATGCCTATAAGGAGCAGCTAAAGCAGGGATTTTTAACAGTAGCGGGAGGGCATCGGATAGGAGTTGCCGGAGAAATCGTGGCGGAAGGCGAAGAAATACAATCCATAAAAAATATCCGGTTTCTGAATATCCGTATTTCCCATGAAGTATTAGGAGCAGCAAAGCCAGTCCTTCCTTTTATTTATAAAAAAGGAGAGGCAAGTCAGGTGAGAGGCGTTTTTAACACCATGATTATTTCACCGCCCGGGTTTGGAAAAACCACATTGCTTCGGGACTTGATCAGGGAAATATCCGACGGAAACAGATGGTCTAAGGGACAGACCGTTGGGATTGTGGACGAAAGAAGCGAGATTGCGGGAAGCTTTTTGGGAAAGCCCCAAAATAAAATCGGCTTAAGGACGGATGTGATGGATCGTTGTCCAAAGGTGCGGGGCATGATGATGCTCATACGCTCCATGGCGCCTAAGGTGCTGGCCATTGATGAGCTTGGAACCATAGAGGATGTAAAAGCTTTGAGAAAAGTCATACACTGTGGCTGTCAGGTACTGGTGACGATTCATGGGGACAGCCTGGAAGAAGTATATCAAAAGGCATTTTTAAGGGAACTTCTTACAGAAGGTTGTTTTCAAAGATTTGTTGTTTTAAATAAAGAAGGGGACGGAGAGCATACGATTCAAATTTATGATGAAAAGGGGCGGTCGTGGTGAAATATATTGGATTCCTGTTGCTGCTTACAGGCTGTAGCGGGCTTGGCATGTGTTTTGCAGAGGACTATAAGGAAAGGATAAAGGTGCTATCGAAGATTCATAAAATGCTCTGTCTGATCAGTGACCGGATTCTGACGGAAAAGGATTCGCTGCCGGAAGCATTTTTTCATACAGGAGGCAGATTTGAAGGGAAATGGAAACAGTTTTTAAGAGAAATGTATGAGGAAATGGAAAAGCAAAGCGGAAAAACATTGGAAGAAATCTGGAAGGAAAAAAGCAGTATTCTACAGGATGTCATAAAAGAACGGGACTTTTCAGCCTTTCAGGAGGCCATGAAGCAGACCGGCTTTAGTACCCAGGCAGGTCAGCTAAGCGCACTAAAGGATTATCAGATGAAAGTGGAAGAAGACTTAAAAGAACTGACAGAGCAGAAGAAAGAAAAATGTAAGCTGTATCAAAGCCTTGGAATTATGAGTGGAATCTTGATCGTCATAATACTTTGGTAAAAAACAATACGGAATGGAAAAAGGGGATAGGATGAGCATTGGAATTATTTTTAAAATTGCGGCAGTAGGCATTTTAGTTACTATATTGGGACAGGTACTTAAGCATAGCGGCAGAGAGGAGCATGCTTTCCTGCTGGGACTGGCAGGGTTGGTCATAGTCATGTCCTGGGTAGTGCCTTATATTTATGAATTGTTTGAGACCATTCAGACATTGTTCAGTCTGTAGGAGGGAAATATGGACATTGTAAAAATTGGTTTTTTAGGAATTGTGGCAGTGCTTTTATCCATACAGATAAAGCAGAGCAGGCCGGAGTTTGGATTTTATATCATTTTGGGTACAAGCCTTTGTATCCTTACGATGGTATTGTCTTATTTTTATAATATTTCTTCCGTATTTGGCAGCTTTTATGCGTATTTGGGAGAATATAAGAGCTATTTGGACCTGTTGCTTAAAGTAATCGGAATTACTTACATTTGTGAATTTTGTGCAAGCCTGTGCAGGGATGCGGGCCATGGCTCCATTGCCGGACAAATTGAGTTAAGCGGAAAATTATCCGTTTTAATGCTTGGGCTGCCTATCCTGCTTACACTGTTGGAAACATTAAAGAGCTATGGAGGATGAAAATGAATGGAATGAACGTATTGGAGCAAATGGATTTTTCCTTGATCAATGATATGCTGGATGATATTTTTCCCTCCGGTTCCATGAGCTTTCAGGAAATGCTTGGAAAAATCATGGAAGGAAATATGGAACTTAGCATTCAGTCCGTGTCTGCCGTGCTGAAGGAGGCATTGTTTCGGGGGATTGGAGAGAGCAGAAATATATTTTTAGCCGTATTAGTACTTGGAATATTCGGCGCGCTGCTTACCAACGTGACCAATCTGTTTGAAAACAAACAGGTTGCGGAATTTGCCCATTATTTCATTTTTCTTTTGTTGGCAGTCCTTCTTTTTAAAAGCTTTCAATTGTCTTTGGAAATCAGTGAAGGAGCAATCGGAAAAATCGTGGATTTTATGCGGGCATTTATTCCGGCATATAGTTTAAGCCTGTGCTTTTCTTCAGGCGCCATGACGGCTTACAGCTATTATCAGTTTGTATTTATCATCATTTATGGACTGGAGTCACTGCTGTTTGCCTTTTTTATTCCTTTGTGCCAGTGCTATGCTTTTTTAGCGGTTATGAATGGAGTTTCCGGAGCAAAAAGGCTGGAAGGAATCTTGATTCTTTTAGATAAGGTAATTAAGGGAGGCGTTAAGCTGGCTTCCTTTCTGACAATTGGAAGCAGCGTGCTTCATTCCATGCTTATGCCTGCTATTGACAATGTGAACACAAAGCTGGTACAGAAGTCTATCGGAATGGTGCCGGGGCTTGGAGATGTTACCGATTCCATGACAGAGGTTTTTTTAGGCTCCGCACTGCTTATAAAAAACAGCATAGGAGTGGCTGCTCTTATCTTATTGCTTTTAATCTGCATAGTTCCTCTTGTAAAACTGTTCTGCATAGGAGGTGCCCTGAAGCTGGCAGGCGCTCTTCTTGGAATGTTTGGAGAGGGAAAACAGGTACATTTCATTGAACAGATGGGAAACGGCAGCTTTTATATGTTTCAGATTACCTTATGCACCATGGTCATGTTTTTTATTTCGGTTGCACTTATTGCAGGAGTCACTATAGGAGGAATGTAAAAATGGCTGCGCTTCATATTTATTTGGAAAAGGCATGTTATTTTATGATTGGAGCACAGCTTTTGCTTTATTTTCTGCCCTCCCCCAAATACGAGAAATATATGGGAATGCTTACAGGCTTTATCTGCATGGTCATTTTAGTGCTTCCTGTGTGCAACCTTATATTTCAGAAACAGGACTGGCAATATACAGAGCGGATGAAGGAGTTTGAAGACCAGCTTGAAAGAGTCATGTCTGCAGAAGAGATCCGGATGGAAAAGGAAAAATATCAGTCCATATCTCAGGGGCTTGAAGAATTATATGCAGGGAAAGAACAGCTTATGGAAAAGCTTGAACCGATAGCTTCTGAATATGGCTTTACCATACGGGATATATCCTATGAAACGGAAGAAGAAAAATTCTGTATTACATTGGTGGAACAAAGGGAGGAAGAAGGGAATGTTTTGATAGAAAAAATAACGCTGGGGCAAAATGATGCAAAAAAGGAGCAAAAAGGATTAAAGGAGAAAATGGCGGAGGAGCTTGGAATTGATGAAAGGTATATTCGGATTCAGTAAAAAGGAATGGAAAAGCAAGAAGGAGCAGGAAGGAGTTTCAGATATTGGGGAGGATGGCGGAGGAATCTGGAATAAAATCGGAAAGGACAGACTTGCCATATGCATTTTAGGCGGACTGCTATTATTTGTAATTGCGCTGCCTGTAGAGAAAAAGGAGGATAAAGCGGACAAAGATGTCAGACTGTTTCAGGCGGAACAAAATGAGCAGCAGGAAAAGGAATCCGGAAAAAGTGTTTCCGTGGGAAAAACGGCGGAAGAGACAAATTGGGAAAAAAACGTAGAGGAATATGGAGCCTTACTTTCAAAAGAGGTGGAAGATATATTAAAATATATGGAAGGAGTAGGAAGGGTCAAGGTTCTTGTGACCATGGAGGCATCCAAAGAGGCTATTGTGGAAAAGGACAGTCCCTATACCCGTTCCAATACATTGGAAACGGATTCGGAGGGAGGGAGCCGGAATATTTCTGACATGGAAAATCAGGAGGAAACCATTTACATAACTGACAGCCAGGGAAACAAAACGCCTTATGTGGTAAAGGAGATAGCCCCATTGGTCAAGGGAGTAGTGGTGGTGGCGGAAGGAGGTGGGAAAAGTCAGGTGAAAGAAAACATTACGGAAGCATTAGTGGCATTATTTGACTTAGAGCCACATAAAATAAAAGTAGTAAAGATGAGAGGTGACCTTAAATGAAAGGAAAATATGATGTAAAGAAGCTTTGGAAGCGAAATCAGATTATGATTACCGCACTGGCACTAATGATTGCAATTGCAGGCTACTTGAATTTTACGGGAAAGCAGATTGATGACGAAATCATGGTAACCACATCTGCCCAGTTCGAGGAGGCAAATGCAGTAATGGATGACAGCGCCTCCGCAAAAGAGGACAGCGCTACTATATACGATATTTCCGATGAGGATATCGAATCCTTGGCAGAAATCGAAAGCCTTGATTCCGATGTGGAATTAAGCTCTGCGGACTTTCTGGACGAAGCGGCAGCAGAGACAATAGGAGAAACGGCACAGGCAGAAACACCTACAGCGGACATGGCAGCAGTGGAAACTGCCTCCAGAGATGTAGCCGCGTCAAATGAAACAGGAGATGAAATACCGGGAGAAGCAGTGTTTACCAGCACTACTGCAGTGAACAGTTTAGCATCGGCTAACTTATTAAAGGAACAGACAAGGGCAAAGAATAAGGAAGCCCTTTTGGAAATCATCAATAATTCCAATGTTTCCGACGGAGCAAAACAGGATGCCATAAACAGCATGATTGCCATGACGGAAATGGCAGAAAAAGAATGCAGTGCGGAAATTCTGTTAGAAGCAAAGGGATTTGAGGATGTAGTAGTAAGCATAAGCGGCGATCAGGTAGATGTGATGGTAGGCTTAAGCGAGCTGACAGATGCCCAGAGAGCCCAGATAGAGGACATTGTAAAACGCAAGACCGGAATTACGGCAGAGAATATTATAATTTCTCCTGTGGGAAAATAGAAAAAGATGTGCTATACTCATAGAGAAGCAAAAAGGAACAAAGGAGTTCGGTTATGAAAAGAGTTATTTTAATCGTATTAGACAGCTTTGGCATCGGTGAAATGCCGGATGCGGGAGACTATGGGGATAAAGGCACCAATACACTTGGAAGCTGTGCAAAAAGCAGATATTTTCATCTGCCCAATTTAAAGAAAATGGGACTTTTTAACATAGAAGGAGTAACGGCAGGAGAAAAGGAACCATTTCCTTCAGCCCTGACAGCAAGAATGAAGGAAGCTTCCAAAGGAAAGGATACCACCATCGGCCATTGGGAAATTGCAGGGGTCATCTCAAAAAAGCCGCTGCCCACCTATCCGGATGGATTCCCAAAAGAGGTCCTTTCTGAATTTGAAAAGCTCACGGGCAGAGGAGTGCTTTGCAATAAGCCTTATTCCGGTACGGAGGTCATAAAGGATTACGGGAAAGAACATATGGAATCGGGAAAGCTGATTGTATACACCTCAGCAGACAGCGTATTCCAAATTGCAGCACATCAGGATGTAGTGCCTTTGGAGACCCTGTATGAATATTGCAGGATGGCAAGAGAGCTCTTAAAGGGAGAGCATGGCGTAGGAAGAGTCATTGCAAGACCCTTTACTGGCAGTGACGGGAATTTTACAAGAACGCCCAATCGTCATGATTATTCCCTTGTTCCACCGGAAAAGACCATGCTGGATTTGTTAAAGGAAAGCGGACGGGATGTAATCGGAGTAGGGAAGATCAAGGATATTTTTGCAGGAAGCGGTATTACGGAATATACCTATACAAAGGGAAACGAAGAAGGAATCCAAAAGACAATTTCCTATATGCAAAAGGATTTTAGTGGACTTTTGTTCGTAAATCTGGTAGATTATGACATGTTATATGGTCATAGGAATGATATAGATGGTTATGCAAAGGCGCTTTCCTATTTTGATGAAAGGCTGCCAAAGCTGACTGCTCTCATGAAGGAAGAGGATGTGCTTATGATTACTGCAGATCACGGCTGTGATCCGGGGTATATTGTCTCTACCGACCATTCCAGGGAATATACCCCGTTTCTTATGTATGGAAAAAATATTTTACCGGATAATCTGGGAACAAGGGAAACCTTTGCGGATATCAGCGCAACGGTTCTTGATTATCTGAAAGTGGATAAGGGACAGACCGCAGGAAGCTCCATGCTTGCAAAAAGGTAATTAAGATGACTATATATTATGAAAAAACAGAAGAAAGGACAACCAGACCGTGGGTAATTATGAAAAAGAAATAAACAGAAGAAGGACCTTTGCCATTATTTCCCATCCGGATGCAGGAAAAACTACCTTGACTGAAAAATTTCTGCTGTACGGAGGGGCGATTAATTTAGCAGGAAGCGTAAAAGGAAAGGCAACCGCCAGACATGCGGTGTCCGACTGGATGGAAATCGAAAAGGAAAGGGGAATTTCCGTTACTTCGTCGGTTTTGCAGTTTGAATATGATGATTTTTGCATCAATATACTGGATACGCCGGGACATCAGGACTTTTCCGAGGATACTTACCGGACGCTGATGGCTGCGGACAGTGCGGTTATGGTAATTGATGCTTCGAAGGGAGTAGAGGCACAGACCAGAAAGCTGTTTAAGGTCTGTGTCATGCGCAAAATTCCGATTTTTACTTTTATCAATAAAATGGACAGGGATGCCAATGATACCTTTGAGCTTTTAGATGAAATCGAAAAGGAGCTTGGAATCGCTACCTGTCCCGTCAACTGGCCTATTGGCTCAGGAAAGAACTTTAAAGGAGTTTATGACAGGAAAGGAAAACAGGTCATTACTTATTCCGATACCCAAAAGGGAACAAAGGAAGGGGAAACCAATGTGATTTCCACGTTAGATGAGGACAAGCTGGTTTCTTTTATCGGACAGGAAAATAAAGAGATTCTTTTGGATGAAATCGAGCTGTTAGACGGGGCAAGTGCAGATTTTGATTTGGACAAGGTGCAAAAGGGAGAGTTGACTCCGGTATTCTTCGGTTCTGCCCTGACCAATTTCGGCGTGGAGATTTTTTTGAAGCATTTTCTGGAAATGACTACCACCCCTCTGCCCCGAAAGACGGGGGAAGGAATCATAGATCCGGTAAGCAACGACTTTTCCGCATTTGTATTTAAGATACAGGCCAATATGAACAAGGCACACAGGGACAGGATTGCCTTTATGCGCATCTGCTCCGGCAAATTTGAAGCGGGTATGGAAGTGAAGCACGTTCAGGGTAATAAGGTCATGCGCCTTTCCCAGCCCCAGCAGATTATGGCAAATGACCGTAAGATAGTGGAAGAGGCTTATGGAGGAGACATTATCGGTGTGTTCGATCCGGGCGTGTTTTCCATCGGCGATACGATCTGTATGCCAAATGAAAGCTTTGCCTATGAAGGAATCCCAACCTTTGCGCCGGAGCATTTTGCCAGAGTAAGGCAGGTGGATACCATGAAAAGAAAGCAGTTCGTAAAGGGGATTACCCAGATTGCCCAGGAAGGTGCCATCCAGATATTTCAGGAATTCCATACCGGAATGGAAGAAATCATCGTAGGAGTGGTAGGGGTGCTGCAGTTTGATGTATTGAAATACAGACTGGAAAATGAGTATAATGTGGAGATAAAAATGGAAAACTTACCATATGAGCATATCCGGTGGATTGAAAATAAGGATGTGGATCTGGATAAGCTTGTGGGAACCTCCGATATGAAGAAAATCAAGGATTTAAAAGGAAATCCCCTTCTATTGTTTGTGAATGCCTGGAGCGTAGGCATGACGTTAGATCGAAATGAAGGACTGGTGCTGTCAGAATTTGGAAGAGAGTAAGCAGAGGTATTGTATGGAAAAACGAAGGAAAGACAAAAGAATCATTATAGGTATCGTATTGATTGCTTTCTGCTTTCTTTCGGGCCTGTGCCTTAGGGAAAGCCGATTAAGGCAGTTGATGAAGGCTGTCAGTCAATATGTGGACGTGGAAGAAGGGGAACAGTTTGCAAATAAGCTGAAAGAGCACAAAAAACAGATGGAGGATACAAAAGTACTTGCGGATGAGTCCTTTGAGGCTGTCAAAGCGCCGGAACCGGAAATTTTGGAGGAGCCGGAAGAGGAGGAACCGGAAGGAAAAGAAGGCACTGACGGGGAAGAGGATATATTTTCCGGCAGATTTTACTATACTTACCTTTCAGATTCCTTAAAGGTAGTCTACAGGGAGGTATACGAAAGCATCATATCCGGAAAGGAAACAGAGGTTTCCACTCTGCTAAAGGAAAATCTGGACATTGCCTTTCAGTGTGTGTTAAATGATTTCCCCGAAATCTTCTATGTAGGCGGCTATCATTATACGGAGCATACAAGGGCTGCGGAAACGGTGAAGCTGGTCTTTTCGGCAGATTATACTATGACGGAAGAGGAAATCAATGAGGCAGGACCGAAAATCGACGCTTATGTACAGGCATGCTTTGCAGGCATGAGTGATGCGATGAGCCAGTATGAACAGGTAAAATATATATATGATTATATTATTACCAATACAGAATACGATCTGGAAGCGCCCAATAATCAAAATATCTGTTCCGTGTTCATAGAGGGAAGGTCTGTATGCCAGGGATATGCGGAGGCCATGGAATACCTGCTGCAAAAGCGGGGCTTTGTCATTTCCGTAGTAAACGGACATGTGGAAAACGGAAACCGTCATGCATGGAATATCCTTATGGTGGACGGGAACTATTACTATCTGGATGCTACATGGGGGGACGTGGACTACCAGTCGGCAGAAGGAACCGATACAGGCATTGCCAAGGAAGTCATGCCCATCAATTATGACTATTTCCTGATCACTACGGAGCAGTTAAATGTTACTCATCAGATCAACAACATTGTTTCCATACCTGCCTGTGTGGCAACTCAGAATAACTATTACAGGAAAGAAGGGCTGTATTTTGAAGAGGTGGACAAGGAGAGACTTGCCATGGTCTTTCAAAATGCCAGGGACAGGGGAGAGGAGACTGTAACGATAAAGTGCAGCAATGCCTCTGTTTATGAAGCGATGCGCTCTTACCTGTTAGACGATCAGGGAATATTCAGCTATACTGTCAATAAAAGCAAGGTTACTTATTATGACAGTGCACAGATGGGAACTTTATGTTTTTGGTTAGAATAGTTCTTTGCAAAAAAAGGAATCTTTGTTATAATAAACCAATAGACAGTGGAAGGAGGTACCAAAATGGAAAAAGAGCAGGAAAGTGGTACTTATGTATTAAAAGAAGACGAGAAAATCGGTGCGGTGCAGATTGCCGATGATGTGGTTGCCATGATTGCCAGTCTGGCAGCTACTGAGGTGGAAGGCGTAGGCGCCATGGTTGGAAATATTACAAATGAGCTTATGAGCAAGGTAGGAATGAAAAAGCTTACAAAGGGTGTCAAGGTGGAGATTCTGGATCAGGTGGTAAGCGTGGATTTAGCCATAACAATGGAATACGGCTATAACATTCCACAGACCTGTCAGGCAGTCCAGAATAAGGTTAAGGCATCCATTGAGAATATGACAGGCTTAGAGGTTTCCGATGTGAATATCCGCATTGCGGGAGTCAATATGAAAACCGAACAATAAAAAGTAGGAAAGGGTGCTTTAAGCACCCCTTTTCACTATGGAATAAAACAGGAAAAAGGAAAGTCCCCGATACAAGATCGGGGAATGGAGAGGAAAGTCCCCGATACAAGATCGGGGAATGAAAGGAAAGTCCCCGATACGAGATCGGGGAATAGTAAAGGATAAGGCTATGAGCAGAAGAGAAATCAGGGAGCAGATTTTTAAAATATTGTTCCGCATAGAATTTAATCAAATAGAAGATATGCCAGAACAGCTTCGCTTATTTTTTGAACAGGAAGAAGCCATGGAAGAAAAGGATCAAAAGGAAATCCGGGAGAAGTACGAAAAGATTGCAGACAAGCTGGAAACGATTGACGGGATGTTAACGGAAAAGGCGGATAAATGGTCTGTGAACCGTATGGGAAAGGTAGAGCTCACTCTGCTTCGTCTTGCCGTATATGAAATGGAGGTTGATGATAATGTTCCGGTTTCCGTTGCAATCAATGAAGCGGTGGAGCTGGCAAAAAAGTTTGGACAGGATGAATCTCCTGCCTTTATTAACGGAGTTCTGGCAAAGTTTACAAAGTAAGGAAGGTTCTCCAGGTCAGATGGGGAATGGAGCAGGGGAACACAATGCAGAAAAATATATATTCCGTTTTTCAGGTAAACGGCTATATTAAAAATATGTTTACACAGGATTTTATGCTTAGAACCATTTCCGTCAGAGGAGAAGCGAGCAATGTAAAATATCATTCCTCGGGGCATATTTATTTTACTCTGAAGGATGAGCGGAGCGCTCTGGCCTGTGTGATGTTTGCCGGAAACCGCAGGGGGCTTACCTTTCCTTTAGAGGAGGGAAAGCAGATCGTAGTAAACGGTACGGTGGATGTTTATGAAAGAGACGGAAAGTATCAGCTATATGCCAGAGAGATTACTTTGGACGGAAAGGGACAGCTTTATGAAAAGTTTGAAGCCTTAAAGCAGGAGCTTTTGGAAATGGGCATGTTTGCACAGGAATATAAGCGGCCTGTTCCAAAGTACAGCAAGGTAATCGGAGTGGTAACGGCGCCTACCGGTGCGGCAGTACGGGATATCATCCAGATTGCCACAAGGCGGAATCCCTACATACAGATTCTGCTATATCCGGCAATTGTCCAGGGAGAACAGGCGGTTGGCAGCATTATTAACGGCATCCATGCCTTAGAGGAAAAACAGGTGGATGTAATGATTGTAGGAAGAGGCGGCGGTTCCATAGAGGATTTATGGGCTTTTAATGAAAGGGCAGTAGCGGAAGCCATATTTAACTGTTCCGTTCCCATTATTTCTGCTGTAGGACATGAAACAGATACTACCATAGCGGACTATGTGGCGGATCTGCGGGCCTCCACGCCTTCGGCAGCAGCAGAGCTGGCAGTAGCAGAATACAGCCAGATACTGGAACGGCAGCAGGAATACAGGGAACAGTTAAAGAGGCAGATGGAAAGGCTGATTTCCATAAGGAGAAACAGACTGGAAAACTATCAGCTCAGGTTATCCTATAAAAATCCTGTTAACCGGATCAGGGAACAGAGAATGTATGCCCTTACCATGGAAGAAAAGTTAAAAAGAGCCATGGAGGATAAGGTAAAGGAAAACAGGCATATGCTTTCTTTGTATATAGAAAGGCTGAAAGGGCTTTCGCCAATTGACAAGCTGAATCAGGGCTATGGCTTTGTGGCAGACCAGACGGGAGCAGCCATTCGGGATGTTTCCGGATTATCGAAAGGAGATTCTATTTATGTCACCTTAAGAAACGGAACAGTGGAAGCCCAGGTTCAAAAGATTACGAAAAGAAGGAAATAGAAATGGCAGGAAAAAAGAAAGATATCACATTGGAAGAAGCATTCGGACAATTGGAAGAAACCCTGCAGGCATTAGAAGCAGAGGATATTACGTTGGAGGCGGCCTTTTTGCAATATAAACAGGGGATGGAACTTTTAAAACATTGCAATGATTTAATCGACCAGGTGGAAAAAAAGGTGCTAGTATTAAGCGAGGATGGAGAATGCCATGAATTTTAAAGAAGAGCTTGCAAAAAGAGTAGAGGAAATCGAAGGAATCATTAAGGCTTATCTGCCAAAAGAGGAAGGAAACCAGAAGGTAGTGCTTCAGGCGATGAATTACAGCATACTGGCAGGGGGGAAACGTTTAAGGCCCATGCTTATGCAGGAGGCATACCGGTTATTTGGCGGGAAAGAAGACATTGTAAATCCTTTTATGGCAGCCATTGAAATGATACATACGTATTCTCTGATTCATGATGACCTGCCGGCCATGGATAATGACGAGTACAGGAGGGGAAGAAAGACCACCCACATCGTTTACGGGGAGGCAATGGCAATTTTAGCAGGTGACGGTTTGTTGAATTATGCTTTTGAAACGGCAGCAGGAGCTTTTTCCATAAAGCCCGGGGACTGCAGAGTGGAAAGGGCATTTTCCATTTTGGCAAAAAAGGCAGGAATTTATGGCATGATTGGCGGGCAGACTGCGGATATTCTGGCAGAAGAAAGAGAAGAAACACTTTCCTTAGAGGAGCTTCTTTATATTCATGAAAATAAGACTGCCGCTTTAATCCAGAGCGCCCTCACTATCGGAGCAGTGCTGGCGGGCGCCGGGGAGCAGCAGGTTGAGTGCATGGAGAAGGTGGGATATAACATCGGCGTGGCATTCCAGATCCAGGATGATATCCTGGATGTGACAGGCCAAATGGAAAAACTGGGAAAGCCGGTAGGAAGTGATGAAAAGAATCATAAGGCTACTTACGTAACATTAGAGGGACTGGAGAAAGCGGGAAAAGAGCAGGAAAGGCTTTCCAGGGAGGCGCTTAAGCTGTTGGAAAAAGAGGGAGCGGGTTCTTTTTTCTTAAAGCTTGTGCAGTCCTTGATCACAAGAGAAAGTTAGGGGGATTTATATTATGTTGTTAGAAAAAATTGAGAAGGAAAACGACATAAAGAAAATTGCACCTGAGGATTATCATTTGCTGGCAGAGGAAATCCGACAATTCCTCATTGAAAAAATCAGTGTGACCGGAGGGCATTTAGGCTCCAATTTAGGGGCGGTAGAGCTTACAATGGCCCTGCACCTTGCCCTGAATCTGCCTGAAGATAAGATCATATGGGATGTGGGACATCAATCCTATACCCATAAGCTGTTAACGGGAAGGCGGGAAGGCTTTGAACAGCTTCGCACCTATGGAGGCATGAGCGGCTTTCCAAAGAGGAAGGAAAGCAACTGCGATGCTTTTGATACCGGACACAGCTCCACTTCCATATCAGCAGGGCTTGGGCTTGTGGAGGCAAGGGAAATCAAAGGGGAAGAACATACGATTGTTTCCGTGATTGGTGACGGCGCACTGACAGGAGGCATGGCTTATGAGGCGTTAAACAATGCGGCAAGGCTGGAAAGCAATTTTATTATTATCTTAAATGATAATAACATGTCCATATCAGAAAACGTGGGAGGAGTGTCCTCCTATTTAAACAGCATCCGTACGGACAGCAAGTATCTGGATTTAAAGGACAGCATTTATTATAAGCTGCTGGACGTTCCAAAGGTAGGAGCGCCTATCGTACGGAAGATCCAGAAGGCAAAAAACAGCTTTAAACAGCTGGTAATACCGGGAATGTTTTTTGAAGATATGGGCATTACTTATTTAGGTCCGGTAAACGGCCATGACATTGGCGCCCTGACGAAAGTGTTAAAAGAAGCAAAAAGAAAGAATACGGCAGTTTTAGTACATGTAAATACCCAGAAGGGAAAAGGCTATGGCCCGGCAGAAAGACATCCTGCCAGATTCCATGGGGCGGAGCCCTTTCAAATCGAAACAGGACTTCCGGCAAACCCAAGAAAGAAAGCAAGCTATACGGATGTGTTTGCAACGGTCATGAATAAATTGGGAGACAGGGACAAGGACATTGTGGCAATTACCGCAGCCATGCCGGATGGCACAGGTCTTAAGCGGTTTCGGAACCGTTATCCGGAACGCTTCTTTGATGTGGGCATTGCGGAAGAGCACGCGGTTACCTTTGCGGCAGGTCTGGCAGCAGGGGGACTTAAGCCTGTAGTGGCAGTTTATTCTTCCTTTTTGCAAAGAGCCTATGACCAGATTCTCCATGACGTATGTATCCAGGATCTTCCCGTTATATTTGCCGTTGACCGGGCGGGGTTAGTGGGCAGTGACGGAGAGACCCATCAGGGTATTTTTGATTTATCTTACTTATCCAGTATTCCGGGAATGCATATTATGGCGCCTAAAAATAAATGGGAGCTGTCCGATATGTTGAAGTTCGCGGTTGAATTTCAGCATCCCATTGCCATTCGGTATCCAAGAGGAGAAGCTTATGACGGCTTAAAGGAATTCAGACAGCCGGTGGAGCTTGGGAAAAGCGAAATCATTTATCAGGGAAGCAAAATCGCCCTTCTGGCAGTGGGAAGCATGGTCAAGACCGGTCTTGCCGTTTATGACATGCTGAAAGAAGCGGGCATTCAGGCTACTCTGGTAAACAGCCGGTTCGTAAAGCCTGTGGATGAAAAGCTGCTAAAGGAGCTTTCCGGTGAACATAAGCTTATCGTTACCATGGAGGAAAACGTATTAAGCGGAGGATTTGGAGAAAAAATTCTGGATTTTGCAGGCAGAGAAAATCTATCTGTAAAAGTGCTGACAATAGGACTGCCGGATGCTTATGTGGAGCATGGAAACGTGGAAGTATTAAAAAAATCTGTAGGAATTGATAAAGATACGATTTTTCACAGCATCATGGAAGAAAGTAAGGAGCTTTTATGAAGGAAAGACTGGATGTACTTTTAGTAAAGCAGGGGCTGGCGCCTTCCAGAGAGAAGGCAAAGGCTGTTTTAATGGCAGGGCAGGTATTTGTGGATAACCAGAAGGAGGATAAGCCCGGAACCATGTTCGACCCGGATAAGGTTCAAATAGAAGTAAGAGGCAATACATTAAAATATGTGAGTAGAGGCGGTCTGAAACTGGAAAAAGCAATGAAGGAATTTCCCATAGAGCTTTTGGAAAAGACCTGTATGGATATAGGAGCCTCAACCGGAGGATTTACGGACTGTATGCTGCAAAACGGGGCGTCAAAGGTGTATGCCATTGATGTGGGCCACGGACAGTTAGACTGGAAGCTTCGAAATGATGAACGGGTAATCTGCATGGAAAAGACCAACTTCCGTTATGTGACAAAAGAGCATGTGCCGGAGGAAATCGATTTTGCTTCCGTAGATGTGTCCTTTATTTCCCTGACAAAGATACTTCCGGCAGCAAAGCCTCTTTTAAAAGAAGGCGGGCAGATGGTATGCCTGATTAAGCCCCAGTTTGAGGCTGGCAGGGAAAAGGTAGGAAAAAAAGGTGTGGTAACGGATAAGCAGGTGCATATGGAAGTCATAGAAAAAGTGGCGGGCTTTGCAGCTTCTATGGGATTTTTTATTTTGGGGCTTTCCTATTCCCCCATTAAAGGCCCGGAAGGAAATATTGAATATCTGCTTTATTTAGAAAATGGAAAATCGGAGCGGGCGGAGCCGGAAGAGGAAAAAGAAGGACTTATTTTAGAAGTGGTAGAAGCAGCTCATGGAAGTCTGTCAGGAAAGTAGTGGGAAACATGAATCATTTTTTTGTGCTGACCAATCAGCCTAAAGATAAGGATTTGAAAATCACCAATTACATATGTGATTATATGAGGGAGAGAGGAAAGCAATGCGATTACATGGTGTTTGCACCGGAAAAGGAAAGGTTAGGCAATGATAACCAAAATCCTTTGAACCTTCCCGATGATCTGGAATGTATTCTTGTGCTTGGAGGAGACGGCACGCTTCTTCAGGCTGCCATGGATACGCTGTATCTGGACATTCCCTTAATCGGAATCAATCTGGGAAATCTGGGCTTTCTGGCAGAGGTGGAACAGTCCCATATTAACGAAGCGCTGGACCGGCTGATTCGGGGCGAGTGGCAGCAGGAGGAGAGGATGATGCTTTCCGGTACTTTAAGAAAGGCAGGAGAAGAGGCGGAAAAGTATCATGCACTCAATGATATCGTGCTTACAAGAGAAGGCTCTCTCCGGATTGTGACCTATGATATCTATGTAAATGGACAGTTTTTAAACAGCTTCCATGCAGACGGAGTCATTGTGTCCACTCCTACCGGATCTACCGGCTACAATATGTCTGCAGGCGGACCTATCGTAGAGCCTAAGGCAAAGCTGATCCTGATTACGCCTATCTGTCCCCATACCCTGAATACACGAAGCATCATTTTATCTCCCGAGGATGAAATTGAAGTCAGAATCGGTGTAGGCAAGAATGGGGATATACAAAAGACGGAAGTGAATTTTGACGGTAATTTCAGGGAATCACTGAAAACCGGGGACAGCATTGTAATCAGTCAGTCGGGAAAGGTTACAAGGCTGATACGATTAAGCAGGGAAAGCTTTTTGGAAGTGCTTCATAAGAAAATCAGCGAATAGAATGCGGAAAGTCCCCGATACAGGATCGGGGAAAAGTAAGGAAAGTCCCCGATGCAAGATCGGGGAAAAGTAAGGAAAGTCCCCGATATAAAATCGGGGAAAAGTGGGCGGGAACTTTAACATGAAAAAAAGCAGGCATGAGAAAATAGTAGAATTGATTGAAAAGGAACAGATAGGCACCCAGGAGGAGCTTGCCAAAAGACTGAACGAAGCAGGATTTTTAGTAACCCAGGCAACCGTTTCCCGGGATATCAGACAGCTTCACCTGTCTAAAGTGCCGCTGCCCGGAGGTGCGCAAAAGTATGCGCTTTTACAAAATAATGACAGCCAGCTTGGCGATAAATATATCAGGGTGCTTAAGGACGGATTTGTTTCCGTGGATGTGGCGGGAAATCTACTGGTATTAAAAACCGTTTCCGGCATGGCAATGGCAGTGGCGGCTTCTATAGATGCCATGAAGCTTCACGAGGTGGTAGGTTCCATAGCAGGGGATGATACGGTTATGGTAGCTGTCCGCACACCGGAGGAGACAAGGCTTCTTATGGATAAAATCAAAGGGCTTATTGGAGAGTAAGGATAAAGTATGTTAGAAAGTTTACGGGTAAAAAATGTTGCACTCATTGATGAGGCGGAAATCGAATTTAAAGAAGGATTGAATATTTTAACCGGAGAAACCGGAGCCGGAAAATCCATTCTGATCGGTTCCATCAATTTGGCATTGGGAGCCAAAGCCGATAAGAGCATGATCCGCACAGGGGCAGAATATGCTTTTGTGGAGCTTGTATTTTCCGTTACGGAAAAAGAGCAGATGGAAAAGCTTAGGGAGCTGGATGTATATGTGGAGGATAGTACTCTTGTGCTTCAAAGAAGAATTCTGCCATCCAAAAATATATGTAAAGCAAACGGGGAGACCATTACAAACAGGACCTTAAAAGAAATCGGTGAAATTTTAATGGATATTCACGGGCAGCACGAGCACCAGTCTTTGCTGAATGAAAAAAAGCAGGCAGAAATTCTGGATGAATTTTGTCCGGCTTCCTTAAAGGAAATAAAAGAACAGATCAAGGAAGTGTATTCGGTCTATACAAAAGAAAAAGAAGAACTGAATGCCCTGGAGGACAAAGGGGAAAATAAAGAAAAAGAAATTTCCCTGCTGCAATTTGAAGCGGAAGAAATTGAGCAGGCAGCCCTGACTCCTGGGGAAGATGAGACATTGGAAGCTGCCTATGAAAAAATGGCCAATTCCAGAAGGATTTCAGAATCCATAGAACTGTCCCACAGTTTATTAAACGGCACTATGGAGGGAAATGTGATTTCCTTATTTGGGCGGGCAATGGGAGAAATTACCTCCATTTCCGAATACGATAAGGAGCTTCAGGGAATTCTGGAGGATATGGTAAACGGAGAAGATTTGCTCATCAGTTTAAGCAGACGTCTTGAGGATTATGGCAGAACACTTTCATTTGATGAAAATGAATTTAGAGAGATTTCGTCGAGATTAAATACAATCAATCATTTAAAGTCGAAATACGGCGACAGGATTGAAGGAATACTTGCATATCAGAAGGAAATTGAAAAACAGCTTCTTATGCTGACGGATCTGGAGAAGTATAAGGAAGAGCTGCTAAAAAAACATGAACAGACAGAAGAGAAGCTTTTTGCACTGTGCGGGCAGGCATCGGCGATCAGACAGGAGCAGGCAGCGATTTTAGAAGGAAAAATGAAAGAAGCGCTTGTGGATTTAAATTTTCTTGATGTGCACTTTCAAATTGCTTTTGAGAAAAAGCAGCCGGGCAGGGATGGATATGATAAAATCTCATTTTTGATTGCATTAAATCCAGGGGAGCCAAACAGGCCGCTGGAATCAGTGGCAAGCGGCGGAGAGCTTTCCCGTATTATGCTGGCATTAAAGACCGTACTGGCCGAAAAGGACAGGATCGGTACCTTGATTTTTGACGAAATCGATACGGGAATAAGCGGAAAAACCGCATGGAAGGTTTCGGAAAAGCTGGGAATGCTCGGAAGGGACCATCAGGTTCTCTGCATTACCC
>CAMWWJ010000006.1 GCA_947177925.1 uncultured Lachnospiraceae bacterium | reverse complement strand
ATATAATACTATACTCCAATGGTTTTTTCTAGTATAATATGGTTGAAAAATAACACAATACTATTTTTATTGATTTTAATACAGGCTTTTACAGGAGTTACTATGCACACACAAAATTATCACAATTATAAAGAAAAAAGGAAACATGGCAATATCCAGTTTCCCTTTACTATTTACAAATGTATGATTCCCGACTTTTTCACCTCTTATCCCATCCACTGGCATCCGGAAATGGAACTCATTTATGTGGAGGAAGGCATGTGCCATGTCACTTTAAACCTGGAGACTTATCGTCTGGAAAAAGGTGATATCCTGTTTATCACTCCCGGACTTCTTCATTCCATTGAGGAAAACGGGCTGATTTCTTCGGTTTATTATAATATTATTTTCGACTTTTCCCTGCTTTTGTGCAAAGAGACCGATATTTGCAATACAAGGTATCTGCTTCCCTATATGGAGGGAACTGCCCTGCTTCCTTCTATTTTAAAGCCTCAAATGAAACATTATTCCCAAATCCGAAATTGTATAAAAGCGCTTATTGGAGACCGCAAAATAAGGGAGCCGGGATTTGAGCTTTTAACAAAATCCCGGCTTATGCTGCTATTTTATTATTTAGAACCGTTAAAGCAACTTGCTGATAAGAAGTATTTAACCGAAAACACCTCCAAGATTCAACAGATCAAACAGATTCTTTTTTATGTGGAAAATAACTATTCTAACCCCATTACCATTGAGGAGGCTGCCTCCCTTTGCAATTTCAGCCCTTCTTATTTCATGAAATTTTTTAAATCCGCAACAGGAACGTCCTTTTTGCAATATGTCAAGCACTACCGGCTGGAAATGGCGGCCGGCCTGCTTGTGAACACGGATCGTTCTGTGCTGTCTATTTCAGAAGAAGTTGGGTTTCACAACCATTCTTATTTTATACGGGCTTTTAAGGAAAAATTCGGGAAGACCCCGAGAGAATACCGAAGGCTGTCTTAGCAAATCAATGTCAAACATTGCAATAATCAGACTTCCTCAATTTATCAATACAGTAGTAACGCAATCCCAAATGCCAGGATAAACTGCACAACTGTCGACACTAACCAAATTCCCAGGCATGCCAGCACCCGCACTCCTGTTGACATTTTCGTATTGGAAGCTACTGATGCCATCGCTGCGACAATTAATACCTGAACCACTCCACCGATTGCTCCGCCAATTAGGAAAAAGAAATCTATCGCATGCAATACAATAAAAACCCATGTCCAGCCAGGCATTTTTAAGGGAATATACTCTTCTCCCGTAGCACAATCTCTGCCATCATAGCTCAGAACTGGAGCGCCAAACTGTTTGATATGTAGTACTGCCTCTTTTCCTCCAATCATTATGGAATAATTTGTTTCAATAAAATTCGATTTTCTTGTGAGCTTATTCAGTTTTACAGGCTCAGCACCATTTACCGATACCTGATTCTTTTTCAATTCGATTTTGTATGGAATGCCTTGTACTTGAAAATTCCAAACCATTTCTTTTGCTGCCATTTTTTCCCCTCATTTCTTTTCTTAAAATTTTGTACCATTATACGACACATTTTTTACATTTTATCATGAGTTTCTTCGTAATTCAAGTCCGGACATTCAGAACTTATCCATTGAAATTTCAGCAAAACAGCAGGCTTAATGTCAACGCTCTATAGTATCAGACTGACAAAAAATTGGTTACATGAATACTGGCAAATTGTTTTTAAAAAAAATTAGCACTCACCTCTTGACTCTGCTAACAATGTGTGTTATATAATATATATAACAATTAAAACACCAACTGCTACCGGCACCAGTTGCCGGCGGCCATTAATAAGGAGGAAGAATATGATGTTAACACCAAGTATCTTTTCAAATAACTTTATGGATGATTTTTTTCGGGATGCCTTCAGAGACTTTGGCAGAATGCCACACACCAGCATGAACAGTCTTATGAATACAGATGTAAAGGAATATGATGACAAATATGAAATGGCATTAGAATTGCCCGGCTATAAGAAAGAAGACATTCAGGCCGAGCTAAAGGATGGCTATCTTTACATTCAGGCGAAACACAATGAAGAAAAAGACGTAAAGGATGATAACGGCAGATTCATTCATAAGGAACGGTTTACAGGCAAATGCCAGAGAAGCTTTTATGTGGGAGAAGATGTAAAGCAAGAGGATATTCTGGCAAGCTTTGAAAATGGCATTTTGAATCTTCAGATTCCAAAGGCTGCCTCTGTTCCGGAAGTGGAAGAAAGAAAGTATATCGCAATTCAATAAGCAGTTATTTCTCCATAAAATTATGAAATATCCCCGTAAGGATTTATTCCAAGCCTTACGGGGATATTTTTACACTCTCCAGATTTCCAGTATGAACCAGCCTGTAGCTGCCAATACTTTTTTCCTTCGTAAATCAATTTAACTATTTCATCCGATAAGATCCTTCACCACTTCACCTGCCATAATCAGGCCTGCCACGGAAGGCACAAAGGCCGTACTACCGGGAACCGGCTTTTGTCCATTACAAGCAGGTGTCATTGCCGGCTCCTTTGAATAGACCACCTTTAGCTTTTTTACTCCTCTTGCCCGAAGCTCCTTGCGCATTACCTTTGCTAAAGGGCACATACTTGTCTTGTAAATGTCCTCCACCTGAAACATGGTAGGATCTAATTTATTGCCGGCTCCCATACAGCTGATAATAGGAACGCCGGCTGCCTGAGCCTGCATCACAAGCTCAAGCTTTGCCGTTACCGTATCTACCGCATCCACTACATAACAATAATCGGAAAAACAAAAGTTTTCTTTTTCCTCCGGAAGATAAAAGCACCGATGGGTATATACTACCGCTTCCGGATTAATATCCAGTATCCGCTCCTTCATCACATCCACCTTATATTGTCCGATTGTTTTCCTTGTGGCAATAATCTGGCGGTTTATATTGGTAAGGCATACCTGGTCATTATCAATTAAATCAAAGGTTCCGATTCCCGATCTGGCAAGGGCTTCTACCGTATAGCCGCCCACTCCGCCGATTCCAAATACTGCCACCCTTGCTTGTTTTAATTTTTCCATTGCTTCTTTTCCTAAAAGCAGTTCTGTCCTTGAAAATTGATCTGACATATGACTCCTTCCGCTCTTTTTCTCTGCTATTTGACTCTATCTATAAAATTTTGTCCATATATGCAGTTTACCATATTTTTTATGCCACGAGAACAGAAAAAGAAGCAATTTCCTTATTCATTTACCAATCTATAATACACCTTTGCAGTCACTCCATATACAATTGCATAAATCAGGAAGAAAATAAGTATGGTTCCGATAGTGCAGCCGATAAACAACGATACATTTGTAAGATCCAGCATGTACAATATCCTTTTTAAAATAGGAAAGGCAAATGCTACATGTATCACTGCCAACAGGATTGGCAGGAAAAATATACTAAGTATCTGGCTGTGGATGACTTTTTTTACCTCTCCCTTGCTCATACCTACCTTCTGCAGAATGATAAAACGGCTTCTATCCTCATATCCTTCCGAAATCTGCTTATAATATATAATCAATGCCGTAGTAAGTAAAAACAAAGTTCCTATAAAAATTCCTACAAAAAACAAGCTTCCATATATTCCTAAAATTTCCTGCCTTGTTGTAAAAATATCTGTCACAGTGCCCACATGAGGTATACCAGCATCATTTAAGGCATCCCTTAATGAATTGCAGAAAGTTATTTTCTGTTGCAAATCTCCTTTTAAATCAAAATCATAAATATATTGTACCGGATTTACCGTCCCGTCTTCCTTTTTCCAATTTTCATAGACAAATTCCGAATAGGCATCGGAAAACTCCACAAGAGTCTCCCTGTCCGGCACTATCAAAAGTATTTCATCAATTCCAAAATCCTGCTCTATTAAGTATTTCTCTAAATCCATGACTGATTTATTCTTATTTACTATCTTTGCCGAAAAGCTGCCCATTTCTATTGTATCGATTTGCTCTTCCTGATTGGAACAATTATCAAACCAGAGCACTTCCCCTTTTTTTAACGTATAGTCTTCTTTTGTAATCCGGTTGAAATCTTCTAAAACCCGTCCTTCTATGATATACATAGAATCCAGATGCAGATTATCTGCTGGAAAAAACATGCTTCCATGTTCAAATCCTATGACTAAAGATAAAGCATAGTATCCTTCTCCATTTTCTTTTTCCACACCATACTTCGTGCACTGCTGGTCTATAGCCTTTTCAAAAAGACTCATATCATAACTGTTTTCTTCTCCATCATCCTCATTCGGCATATACAGGGCATCAGTTCTTACGTCCTTTGGATATCTGGTGCGCATAACGTTTTCCAGTCCCAGATAGAGAGAAACCGTTGAAGAAAGCACAACTAACACGGCTGTGCTGAGAATACATATATTTGCAAGTCCCGCCGCATTTTGTTTCATCCGGTATGTCATAAAGGATACTGTGATAAAATGCTTTTTATGATAATAAAAACTTTTTTGCTTTTTCAAAAGCTTTAGTATCGCTATGCTTCCACTGATAAACAGGGAATAGGTTCCCAGAATGACTAACAGCGCCGCAAGAAAAAAAGAATCCATGGCCTTTATGGGATTTTTTGCGGAAAGGGCAATATAATATCCGATGCCAAGGCATACAAAGCCTACTGCTGCCAGAATCCAGTTTGCTTTTGGCTCCTTTTCCCCGGCTTTTGCTTCATTTAATAAATTAACAGGCTTTAAACGCAACAGACTGATTTGATTGTACAGTATGATAACCAGAAAGATTCCCATAAAAAGCACTGCTGTTTCTTTTATTGCTATAAAGGAAACCACAAACCGGAAGCTTGTTTCCAGATTTAATATGTTCAGCAATACTAAGAACATCAGCTTTGAAAATAGAATACCTGCTGCCAGTCCGCAAAGAAGGCTTAAGCCCCCCACAAAGCATACTTCCCAAAATAAAACCTTTCGGATGTGCTTTTTTTCCATTCCCAAAATACTGTAAAGTCCAAGCTCTCTTGTTCTTCTTTTCATCAGGAAATTATTTGTATAAAAAATGACTGCCACCGAAAAGATACCGCAAATCCGCACGCCTATTTCCAGAACTGTCTTCATAGTGCGCGCCCCATAGAACATTTTGTCGGTAACCTGTCCTGTAATAGAAGCAAGCATATAGAACATGGCTATCATCATGCCGCAGGAAAGTCCAAATGGAACAAAGGCATTTTTATTCTTTTTTAAGTTACTTGCCGCTAACTTAGGATACAATCTGTTACTCATGTAAATCACCACCTGCTAAAAGAATTGTAAGAGAATCGGAAATCTTTTTGTACATTTCATCGCTGTCTACGGTTCCCCTGTAAATCTGATGGAAAATTTCCCCATCCTTAATAAAAAGTACTCTGTCAGCATGGCTTGCTGCCCTGACGCTGTGAGTAACCATTAAAATAGTCTGACCTTCCTTATGAATATCAGAAAAGGTTCTGAGCAAATCATTGGATGACTTGGAATCCAGCGCTCCGGTAGGCTCATCCGCCAATAAAATGTCCGGCTCTGTAATCAGCGCTCTTGCTACGGCTGTTCTCTGCTTCTGCCCTCCTGATATTTCGTAAGGATACTTTTTCAGGATTTCTAAAATACCAAGCTTTTTGGCAATAACCTGCAACTTTGGAATCATTTCACTATATTTTTTTCCTGCTAATACCAACGGAAGATAAATATTGTCTTCTACCGAAAAATTATCCAAAAGATTAAATTCCTGAAAAACAAAGCCTAAATGCTCCCTGCGGAATCTTGCAAGCTCCGCCTCCTTCACGCTGGTTGTTTTTTCTCCCCTAAGCAGCACTTCCCCGCTTGTTGCCCTGTCCACGGAAGCCAAAATATTTAAGAGCGTGGTCTTTCCTGAACCGGATTCTCCCATGATTGCCACATATTCTCCTTCTTCCACGGAAAAATTCACATCTCTTAACGCTTCTACCTTATTGCCGCCAAGCTTTGTGGTATATATTTTTTTTAAGTTGTTGACTGTCAATAATGCCATTTTTGTTTTCTCCTTCCTATTCATGAAGCTGCTTCTTTTTGTAAATCTGTACCTGATAGGGTAATCATAACAAAAAAAGAAATGGTCTGCCTTAGATTTGGCTTACATTTCTTTTTCTTATCTTACGATTTTGTAAGAATGGGGGGATTTTTGTAGATTTTATTTCTTTTTAGAAGTTGTCATATGTTGCTAGATGCCCTTGTTTTGGGCGGTTAGAAGGGGTTGAGGGTGGTGTTTGAAAATGATATGTTTTCAAATGGGGTTGTATTTTGTCGGTGGGTTTGTGTAAAAACTGTGTAAAATGGTTCTTTTTTCTGTGTACGATTCTGTGTAAAAATCGAAGCATTTCTTGAGAATCATTCCCCAGCGAGATTTCAGTCCACACATTATCATAGAAGATTAGTATTTGTATACTTTTCTTCACACACTCCCTGTTTCGTCTTACTCTGCTCATCCATTTTCGCAAATGGAACACAGATAACAGATACAAACCATTTGAAAAAGTTTTCGAGTCGGAAAACTCAAGAAACCTTGAACACCTTGTCGCTGTTGTCATTTCCTATGTCTTTACTTATATTCCACACAGCATCCAGCTTGTCCATCTCGTCACGCATACGTTTTTCGTCCACATGATTGTAAACTTTCATGGTAAGTGCCAGATTTTGGTGTCCCATAATCTCCTGTAAGGTTCTCTGATCCATGCCCTTTTCTGCCATACGGGTACAGGCAGTATGTCTGAGTATGTGAGTAGAAATGTTCGGCAACAGCTCCGGTTCGGTATCTGTCTTGATAGCATTCGCAATCTTTCTGGCATTGCACTCATACACGATACGATGAATCAATAAGTCCAGTCTCCCGGCATTGAGCAGTTGTCCATCTTCCCTTAAGAATACAAAGCCACTATGACCATCTACTGTATGGTTCTCCAATAAACCTGCTTCTTGCATCTGTTTTTTCTGCATTTTTAATGCCTGTAATGCTCTCATACTTAATGGAACCTTTCGGATACTTTTGATGGTCTTTGGATCTGTCACTTGAAAACGCCGTTCATTATTTTCATCTAACTCATAGATAAGCTGATGGTCAATCTTGATGAATCGCTTATGAAAATCCACATCTGACCAAGTCAAGCCAATGCTTTCTCCACAACGGCAGCCCGTTTCAAAGAAAAAGACAAACAGATTATAGTACCAGCTTAATTCCTGACTGTGTTCCACAAGTTCCAAGAAATCTTCCTGCTGTTCTATCGTCAGTGCCTCTCTCTTATTGTTGTAGATTCCCAGTTCCTTTGTACAGCCCTTTGCGTAATTCTTTCTTACCATATCCTCGGATTCTGCATAGTTGAACATAGCATTTAACACCTTATGAAGCAGAATGATACTGCCATTGCCTACTCCATTTGCCTGCATCTGCTGGTAAGTATCCAGAATATGTGTCTTGCGAATCTTTCCAATTGGCATACTTGCCATCGGTAAATCATAAAGATTCTTATTCCAGATGCCAGTATAGTTCTCACTGGTTCTTTTCTTAATCTTCTTTCGCTTGGTCTGCATCTTGACATAGTGGTCAAACAGTTCATTCAAGGTCATGCTGCTGGAAATGTTGGAAATCAAATCTCTGTTGTTTTCCTCAATCTGCTCCTCCTTGGTGCGTAAAGCATCTTCCTGCCTTTTGCCCTTTGGGTTCGGATCTGTTTCCACCAGCCGCCAACTGTACACCGTCTGATATTCGCCACTACAATCCATGTAACGGTACATATAACGTCCGTCTGGTCTCTGGCTCTCCCCTTTCCGTAAAATACGTCCTTTTTTATCTCTTCTTTTTTCTGCCATATTGCTTCGCTCCTTTCAAGAAAGAGCTTCAATACGATAGTCTTATTATACCGCATCAAAGCCCTGTTTGCCATAAGAAATCTGTCTTTTTGTCGTTTTCATAGATTTGCTATTACCAATGCTAAGAATTACGACTACAGACTAAATCACATTGAGTTTGTCAATGTATTCTTCAAACAGCTTTCTCTTTATCTGTGGTCTGTTTCCGTTCCACAGAATGTAAGGAGCATTTGTGTTTTCATCAATTAACTTGCGAAGTTTTGCCCTGCCTATGCGAAAGTATTTTGCTGCTTCTTCTACGGATAGGGTGTACTTTTGCCAGAGGGGAATCTCTTCTGGGATAGTTTTTCTTTCGTTGCTTGCATTTGCTTTGGTGATTAATGGAATTATTTTATCTTCTTTGCTCATGGTGCATCCTCTCCTCAAACTTGATTTGCTTGTTGTTAAAATGTCTTGGATGATTTAAGGATACTATTTTTGAGGGGAGTTTAACAGTGCATGAGATGGTGTTTTGAAAGTATATATACCATATGATGGTATTTTTCTATATAATATACAAAATCACAAAAATGCCTAATCCTAAATTGCCATTCTCAGCACAAATAGCATACACTATACCACTTGATTCGATTTCATTCCCTTTACTAATTTTTTGTACTGCTATTCTGCCCTGTGCAGCATATATTCACAGTTAAACTAAGGGGATACTCCCCCATATTATCTCTTTTTTATAAATTTACTTACTATGAAAGCAAAAAAAACTGCTCCACTTACCAACAACGCCCCTCCTTGACCAAGTTCTCTGACACAACTCGAACACAACCCCAGTTTATGCGATTTTTTCCCAACTAATGTCGCTCCACATTTTTTGCATTTTTTCACATCATTTTCATTCATCTTCCATATCCTCCAATGTTACAATATAGTTTTCTTGAGTTACTAACCTTTCCATACGGGAGAGTTCAGATTCCAACTCTCTCGAAAAAATACACCAACAATCGAGATTACTTTTATTGTATCGAAAATTATCATGCAGTAATTCAATTGCAGTATAACCTGTATTATTGATTTCATGTGTCAAAAAACCACGCATAACCGTTTTGTACTGTTCCAATTCCAATTTAACATTTTGTGGCTGTCCAAGATATTCATACACTTGCATCGTTATGCCACATGTTTTAGTTAATAATTGTAGATCATCGGCAAGATGACCTGTAAGAGTATTTATCGTGGACTTCATATGAAAAAATGGCCATTTTGATTTTTCAGCAAGATGTTTTACTGCTGTACGCATCTCTGTATTTATTCCATTTTTAGTTTTCATTAGTTGTGTTGCTGCCTTTTCAAGATATTCGTTTCTTTTTTCTAATGTTTCCGCATTTTGAGCACGAAGTATATAATCACGAGCAATAAAAAAAGGTGTAAAAATTGCATGATCTCTATCCTTATCCAGTTGGTAATTTTGGATTTCTTGAATTGCAGCAAGTTTATCATTTATCTGTTTCATTTGAAGTTGATTAGATATACTCCTTGTTGTTTCAAGCGTTCCCGAATTATTAAAAACTCTCTTAAGAGTAATGTCCTTTACTCGAATACCATTCTCGTTTAGAATAACTGCTCGCATGTTTCCATTAACTTGTTTTGATTCACCTATAGTATATATCCCTTTTTTGAGTTTATCCCTTATACCAGAAGGAAGATGTTCAAAATCTGGAATCAAGCTGACATCTCCTTTTGTCACAATTGCTGCCTGCTGTATAACATCATTAATAATTCCCAATTCCGAAATTGGTAAATCAAGCGTTATTTCGGACATAGAGCTTTTGGACAAAGATGACACTTGAAGTTTTGCATACGCCCCCATAAAATCACTCATATTTGCTATTTCAAGACCACGGGTATCGGCATCTGTGGTAAGAATGCGGACTTGTTGTTCCGATAAAGAGATACTAGTATTATTGGAAAAATTTATACTGTTTTCTTCTTGTTCATTAAAGGTATTAAAAACATCATCCATCATTGTATCTTTACATCTCCCTCTTTAAACAGTTGCATGGAATGATACATTTCCACTTCAACTAGTTACTTTTAATATTCTTCTTCATCCTCAAAATTATCATCATCCATCGTATCACTCTTTTCGCGGTTACAATGTCGATGAAGTAACTGTGCATTGGTAATGTCCGTCTTGCCACCCTGTGAAAACGGAGTGATATGATCAACCTCTGCATCATCAATGTTCAAAATTTCATTATTGCACCACGAGCAGATATATCCTGGATAGAAAAGTTCCTTTTTTACATTATCCGAAAATACACGATTACTGTCATCACTTCCATAGCTACCTGTGATTTTTGCAAGCAGGTTATACACAGCAAATATTCTGCCAAGGACTCTTTTTCGAGAGCCGGTAGCAACATATGTATCTTCACGATACTGCTCATTATTTAACTTCAAATCTTCTATGGCTTTTCTTATTTCATCAGCATGAGCCATAAGATCGTGATTGTTAAAAAAAGAAAACGGAATGATTATCGAGTCATAAACGGAGCCACTGAATTTTCCTATCACTTTATCATTATCTCTATTCACGGTAAAAAATGCAGTATCACCGAGTACCTGTTTTATTATATCTATCGTCTTATTAAACAAAGCCTTACAGTCAGCTATTTCCACATCATCCGCATTTTGATGCACAAACATATAGTCATTCATCATTTTCATAATCGAGGACTTATAGTCTGTAAAATTACGGAGAGCAAAGAATCGAAGTATTCTTTCTTGATACTGCTTTCTCTTATTCCCAGCCAAATCCTCAAGCATTTTATTATAGCTACCACGGTATATGCAATTACGGAGCTCTTGTGGTTTCAATGAAATCGCACCTTGATTCAGTCGTGCAAAAATCTCATACTTCAGTTCCTGAGACTCCTTAAGAATACAAATTGCATTTAGAGATGACGATTTCAGTTTTTTCTGTAACGGTTTATCCATATCCTTAAAATACAGACCGTTCAGTTCTTTTAATTCTGTCGGCCCAGAAAGCGGAAATTTATTCTCAAGATAAAACACAAAAGATGTTATTCTCTGCTGTCCATCAATAACGCTCCACGTTTCATCATTTTCTTGACATAGATATACTGTTGGTATCGGTATGCCAATCAACATGGATTCAATTAGTTTAGAGGACTGTTTTTGTGTATAAACAAAATCTCTCTGATAGTCCGGGTCAGTAACAATATCTCCATCATCGAACATTTCTTTTATTGTTGATAACGGAAAATCTTTCTGCGATGTATAAACAATTTTATCTTCCATAGACATCTAACGATCCCTCCATACTTTCAATCTGTATTTTTTGCCACCCTTCAGAACAAAATCCTGTTCATATGCTACTCTGAGCATATCGGCTAATTTCATGTGGTATTCCCTCATTCACTTTAATCAGCCCACCTATTCATAATATATTATAAGTCATTTGGTTTGTTGTTACAATGACTATCCATAGAAATATGTATAGCTTCTAAATTGATAATAGAGTATTTTAATTTTCTTTTTACTGTCCTTACACTTTCATATTAAGAAAATTTTTGCCAGATACGCATTTTGTATCACGAAATGCTACTGGTTAGGGTTGCCCACCCTAAGACCCCACATACACGCCTAAGAGGACAGAAAAACGAGAGATTTCCGCCAGTGATAGAACAGATATAGTACTTTTTGCCATTTTGATATACCCTGATATATAACTTTTAGGGAAAATGATATAACTGTTCTATAGCTTTTTCCCTAATGCAGAAAAGAGTGTATCACTGTGATATTACTATTCTATACCCGAATATATAACTTTCTGCCAAAATGATATAGCCGTTCTATATCCTCCATCATGCTCATGATTACTTTTCGCAAAAGTGCTATCACTATGATATAGCTCATATAGAGTCCTATTCTAAAATCTTTTATTTCAAACTAAAAGAAGCAGATAGAGCAACAAGACAACTCTACCTGCTTCACTTTTCACATTACGAATCCATCTTTTCCTTTTAGGCAAAAAATATTTATCCCTTTATATGCTCCCTCATAATATCAAAAAGCCTCTCACCTATCCTCACATTGGTTTCTTTCAATTTCTCAATACATTCCTCAACATCCCCTGCTGTAAGCATTCCCTCATCAAACGCCTTTAGAAGCAAACCAATCGTTCCCGTAATCGGCAAGCCCATTTTCTTTGCTATGCCCCTGCCCTTATGTTCATCCATAACCAGTAAATCTGCTTTCCTGCTATCCGCCATAACAATCGCTTCACTCTCTCCGGCATCCAGTCCAGACACTTCCTGTAGAATCGTCACAGCAACTTCATTGTCAACTTCCTCTACTTCCAGAAAATCACAGTTTATTACCTGCAAAGCCTCTGTTGCAAACTTTTCGTTACTTGTTAATTCCATATATACAGCATTAGGAATAAGCACTTTCCCATATAATTGTTTCAAGATATTCAAATGTCCCATCTTTATCAGGGTAATAATCGGGGTGGTGTCAGAAACAATCAACATACTGCCACGCTCCCCACTTTATTAAGAGTTGCTAAATCCTCTGCAAGTTCCTCTTCTGTCATGTCAAAATATGCAATTCCCAATGAACCATACAGTTCAATCAACTCCATTTTGGGTATACCAAGCATTTCTGCCGCCTTTCCATGCGATATGGTGTCATTCTTTATATATGGATATAACAACATAGCATTTCTAAGCAAAACCGCCCTCTCTCCCTCCACATTCGCATATGGTACTACAGCTTCCGGCACATTGATCTCTATTTGCTTCATTGTCATAATCATCATCTCCTATCAACAAAATAATACTTCATTCCATCACTCCAAACATTTTAGCAATTTCAGGATTCATCTCATCAAAATCGTAATCATCATCATACAAATTCTGACCTCTGGCAATCCCAATTCTCTTTGTGATTATCATATCCTTGTTTTCTTTAACTTCAGGCTTCATGAAACGATCTATCATCTCCAGCAAAAACTGCAAATTATCTTCTGAAAGTCCACTGATTTTTTGAACAACCTGCTCCTGCAATACTGACATATAAAGCACCGCCTTTCCTTCATAAAATTAACTGCTCTGACTGTCTGTCTAAGCATATTATACACAAATACAGCCGACTATACAATTACAAATTCCTGATAAAAATCAGAAGTATACAAAGAGATTATATACTACTGACTATTTAAACTACATCATCTTGCATCTTTCCATTTTTACAAATAAAAGGAAAAAACAACACCTTTTACCTTTTCTGCAATCATTTTATAATTTTTTCGTATTGAAGCTCTTTCCAATCTGTGTAATTCCTGTGTAAATTTCCTCCCTCCACTCTCCCTAACTCCCAAAACAAGCCCTATCCCCATCCCTCCAACCACTTACAGTTTTGTAAGGTTTCTATCTATCACTAATAAACTTCTTATAAGGCGCGATCATGCCTTCATTCATTTTATTTCCTATTTTAGCACGGAGCTTTGGATTGGACATCATGGCTCCTGCCAGCATCATAAAAAGCATCTGTCCTTTTTTCTTATGTGGCAAGTCCTTATAAAAACCCTGCTTCTTATAAAACTTGTGGTCTGCCTTCATCATTCCTCTCATCACATAAATCAGATCCCGAAAAATCTTCATGCCGCCTATGCCATAAAAATTCTGTGGCAGCACATATTTATTTTCCAATGCATAACAAAGCTTCCATGACATTTTCCGAATACTTTCCTGATCTGTACCCACACCTGCCAGATAGTTGTGACCTACCTCTGCACGGGCCTCTATTACCATGCGAAGATTATCTTCTCTTTTATAATTTCCGTTTACCAAATAACCAACCGGCATTCCCATAGTCATAGTGCGGTGACCATTGCAAAACTGCCTGTCATCATATAGCTTGAAGGAAGCGCCCATGGAGTGGTCTTTTATGGTAAAAGCATACACAATAGCATCTGCCGTCTGAATTCTGTTTCGCAAAAAATCCCCGAAACCATCCTGATATATACAAGTTCCGTCAGCCGCACATCTTAAGCATCCAAGACAGCCTCCCAAAAAAGGGTATTCTCTAATGTTGATAATTTCCGCCTTGAAGGGCAGCGCTGCACAAAAGTCCTCCATCATAGCATTCAGACATGAATCCTCTTTTTCAGCATTGGTAACAAGAATCACTCTTTTTCCATTTTTCTTAGCTGTCATTTCCAGACCCGGCTGATAGACATTTTGCTTTGAGGAATCTTCCTTTTCTTCTCTTTCGTATATATCATGCTCTACACTTTCACAGACGAATCTCCAAAATCCTTCTGCCGCCTTCCGACCTTCCTCTTTTAAAAGATCCTCCATATCGGCAGACATTCCCTTAATATACTTCAACCTAAGGTCCTGACAATTCTGTTCTATGTAATTATGTGCTGTTACATCAAAAAAATGCTTTGAAGTGGAAATCTGCGTCGCATATTTTTCCGACAAATCCATCCCCTGTTCTTTTAAAAGTTCTATGAACCGGTGAAGCTGCCAGGGTGCCAGAAAGGTATAGACCGGATAGGAGAACAAAAGGAAATCCGCATCCTCTATGGCTTTTCCAGCTTCCGAAAAGTCCTTTTCATAAGACTTGATCTTTTGTCCGGCATCAATTTGCTCCCATTCAAAATCAGGAAATCTGGAAGCAATATATAGCACAGTCTGTAGTGTTACACTATATTTGCCTTTTGGTGAGCCATTGATAATACATATCTTCATATTCTTCCTCCTATCATCACCTTATTTGCCCATAATGTTAGTTCTCTATATGTTTAATCGCAGTTGCGGACAATATCCGGAAACTCTATCTTCACTACCGTTCCCTTATTTGGCACAGAAGTAATCACAATATCATGATTCAACTTATCCAAAATCTGCTTGGACAAATACAGCCCAAGCCCCGTTGCCTTCTTCTGCATTCTTCCATTATATCCAGTAAAGCCTCTTTCAAAAAGCCTTGGAATATCCTCTTCCAAAATACCGATTCCCGTATCCCTTATCACTAACGCAGATTCATTTTCCATATAAATGGAAATGCTCCCCTGCTTCGTATATTTTAAAGCATTGGATAAAATCTGTTTTATTACGAACAACAACCACTTTTCGTCTGTGGAAACTGTTTCTTGGAATTCTTCCATATGTAACGAGATACCTCTTGCAATAAAGGTTTTGGAAAAATACTTGACGGCATGCTTTACGATAGGGTAAAGGGGATATCTTTCAAACCTTAAGTCCTGATTCAGACTGTCAAGGCGGATGTACTGCAGAGTCATATCTACATAGTTCTCTATTTCAAAAAGCTGCTCCTTTAACTGGCTTTTTTCTATTTCCTCCTGCTGTAACAAAAGCTCCAGGGAAGTAATGGGGGTTTTCATCTGATGAGACCAAAGGGTAAAATATTCCTTTAAATTCTTTTGTTTCGCTTCCCATTCCATGGATTTTCTTTCATGGTCCGCTGCCATAATCCGCAAAAGCTTTTGATAGTCTTCCTCTAAAAGAGTGGAAGGCTCCGATAAATGCTCCAGAGTCACTTCAATATGATTTGCCAGGTCCATCCGTTCCCTATGAGCTTTTTGAAACAGATAAAACTGTCTGATATCCACAAGAATCCATATTATCATACATATAAGAGAAGGATACCAGGCAATTCTTACAGAAATATCATAAAGCATAAAAATAATGGCAAATATACATGTAAAAAGAATCCATAATATGTAATTCCTTCTTTGTTCTCTGCTATATCTTTTAAACAGCCGCCATGTTTCTTTCATATGAAATAACCAATTCCTTTTTTGGTTTTTATAAAATCCTCTACTCCAATCTGGGACAACTTCTTTCGGATTCTGGTAATGTTAACCGTCAGCGTATTGTCATCAATAAAGCTGTCGCTTTCCCATAAATGGGTCATAATGGTGTCCCTGCTTATGATCTTTCCCGGATTTTCCATAAGAATCTGCAAAATCTTAAATTCATTTTTGGTCAGTTCCTGGTTTTTATCCGAAAAAGAGACTACCGTACTGGATAAATTCAGCCGTACTCCCTGCGCTTCTAACAAATTCACGCTTCCTTTATAGGAGTAGCTTCTTCTTATCATAGCATTTATCTTTGCGGTAAGCACCGTTAAATCAAAGGGCTTCGCCACAAAATCATCCCCGCCCATATCCATTGCCATGACGATATTCATATTATCATCTGCAGAGGAAATGAAAATAATGGGCGCCTTTGTATGCTTTCTTATCTCATTGCACAAAAAGAAGCCATTATAGAAGGGTAGGGAGATATCTAAAAGTATCAGCTCCGGTTCATAGCTTAATACTTCCTTCAAAACATCCTTAAAATTTTCAGCACATCTGACTTCATAGCCCCATTTCTCCAAATGCTTTTTCACAGAGCCTGCAATGATTTCGTCATCCTCAATAATGAAAATTTTGTACCCTTCCATAATGACCTCTCCGGATTTCATTTTAAATATTCTGAACTATATCCAGATTCTTAGATTCATTATAGCATAATTTATATGAAATTGTCTTACATTTCTACCGTTAAAACTCCTAAGAACATATAAACGCTTACCTCCGGCACCTGGGCATTCGTCAGGGCTTCCTGTAACAGCTCTCTCATTTCCTCTTCGGTAATGGTATAGTCGGTACGGATGGTAAAGGTTTCTCCTTTTTCTAAAAGCATCTCTAACTGAGATTCCAGTTCGTCATAGCCGTAATATCTGTTTTCTACCCGGTAAAATTCGCTTTCTTCCTGGTCCGCTTCCATTTGTGCCAACGCATCGGATAATAAATAGGTGTTATCCTCTACCAGAAAGCCGGAAGACATATAATCCGGTATGTTCAACAATGCGTTTGCATATTTTTCATTATCATTGTTGGTAGAATCCACCGTAATCCATTGTCCGTCAATGCCTACTCTGTTCCATGCGTGGGGAAGGTTTCCATTTAAATAGCCGCTTACCACATAGCAGTCCAAGCCTGCTTTATCAGCCAGTACCTTAAATGCTCCCGCATAAGAAGCACATACACCCACTTTGTTGATCAGTACACCATAAGGGGTAAAGGAATGGGCAAAGTCATGATCTACTGTCTGGTAATTATTTTGCTCTGCATTATCTAATGCATCATAATCGTATTCTGCAGTGGCGCACAGGTAATTATTGATGGCAAATTCCTTTTCCACATCATTCATGTCATCGGTAATGATCTCTCCGATTACCTTGTCAGCCTCTGCTAACACCGCTTCCTGCATATCCTGCTGCTCTTCTCTGGAATATTCATACTCCAAAAGCAAAAGAGAAGTATCGTAATCATAAGCATATCTGTTCAAAGAACCGATTAACGGATTCTGGTTATAAGCTTCCATCAGGGCATTTACCAGATAATCGCTGTCACCTGCCTCCGGGAACATGGATAAGTCAATGACTTCCTCATGGGAAAGCATATAAGTGGCAATATATTCACTTAATGCGCTTGTGGCGGTTACTTCAATATTGTTTAATTCGTCTCCGGTTAATTCGGTTGTTGCCAATTCTTCTGCATCCAGATCTTCGGTTCCTTCCCCTTCTGCAAGCTCTTCTTCCATTTCGTCAGTTCCATCGCCTTCCGCAAGCTCTTCTTCGGCTTCGTCTATTCCGTCGCCCTCCGCAAGCTCTTCTTCGGCTTCGTCTATTCCATCATCTTCCGCAAACTCTTCTTCGTCAATTTCATCTGCATCTCCCGCATCCGAAGTATCCTGGGACTCCTCCGGTTCCTGGGTGGTTTCTTCTGACTCTTTCCCCTTATCGGAAGAATTATCTGTGGAAGGTACATAATCAATATCGTTCTTTGGCTTTACATCTGCACTTTTACCGCTAACGGATTTTTGCTTCTGGGCAAGGGCAGCAAGGTCACTGTCAATGGTGCTCTTGGTTACACTTCTGGCACCCAGAGTGATTTTAAAGTCCGTTCCCTGAATGCCTGCGTGGATGTCGATGGTGATATTTCCATCTCCCAAATCCACGTTATACGGAGATTCTTTCCATGTTGCATTGGCATAATCAATCGCCATGGGCACAATGGAGCCGTCTGCCATTTCTATCAGCTGGAAGGATGGAAGCTCTGAAACCTTTTCCCTGACTACCTCATAATCCTCTTCCTTTTCTCCCGTATTATCATAATCATGAACACGGCTGAACACTAAACGATTTCTAACGTCCTTTTCATAAATAAAGTTGCTTACATTGGATTTCTTTTCTCCGTTTACAGCTACAACACAATAAACATCGCTAAGCCCGCTTTCTTCATCATCAATGCCAAAATCATAAAAATCTATATTCTGGGTAGTTACTCCAAATACGATTCCTGTTGCCTCTTCTAACTCCGTATCTGGTGTATATTCTTCTACTCCTGGAAATTTCGTAAAAGAGGTATCTGTCGTTTCTCCAATCAGATCAGGAGATTCTAAACTGATGCCATATTCGGCGCTTTCTGACATTTCATATATTTTATAACCTGTTGCACCGGCAACCGGCTTCCAGGACAGTCTCGCATATCCCTTTTCGTCCACATCAAAGGTGACGGTAGGGGCATCTAAATCTGCTTTTACCGTAAATAAGGTAACGATGGGTTTTTTCAGGGGTTCCCCGGTGGCAAAGTCATTTTTTTGTACAATCCAGTATTTTGAAGCATTTCCCCAGTTTTTTACACCTTCCGGATATTCATCATCCAGATATCTGAGAGCCGGCATGTCCTTGCTCGGGCTGATGGTCAGCGTCTGCTTATCGGAATCATATTCCATTTCCGGTACAATCGGATTTATAAAGTTGCTGTCTATGTAGACACCAATATCATCATAGCAGGAGGCATCCTCCTGATAACGGGTTCCTACCTGCTCAAATACAAAAGCATGATCCCTTTCTACATTATATATCGGATTGGCATATTCATATTTGTCGCTTTCGGTTCCGGCATATTTCTGTTTTAAACTATTGGACAGGGCATTGTCGGAGTTACCTGCCGCCAGGTCTTTTCCCCCATCTGCTTCCTGCCCGGTTACTTCTTTGTTGTCAGTGGCAGCAGTCTCTTTTTTGCCACAGCCTGCCATGCTTCCCGCCAGAACGGCTACTATGACAAGCATGCTGATCATTCTTTTTGTCCCTTTCATCTTTTCATATTCCTCCTTCTTACTTTTCAAACAGTCTGTCATTTATGCCAGACAATGCTTTCTAACAATAATATCCAATAAAATTCCAAAAGGTTGCATGAATAAAAAATTTTTTTATTTATCCAGAATAGATAATAAAATTCGAATGAATTCTTCCTGACTGATTCCCTGGCTTTTTATCTGATAGCCCACTCCATCTATCTGAAAATAGGCAAGAAAAACTTTCTTCCGGGATTTCGTTTCATAAAATGCTGTTTTTATCTCTGTACCATCAATCAGACTGCCGATCAGCCCTTTTGCTTCATCTGCTTTTGGTATTCCTTTAGCGGATAACAGGATTTCCAGAGAGCTTTCATTGCTCCCTTCATATTTGACAGAAAACAAATCCTCCCCATAGCCTCCGTCTTCCCTTTGAGTTAGCATTTGCTCCTCTGTCTTCTTTTTTTCCATTCCTTCCGGCACATAAGAAGGCAGGGGATCTTTTCCCAAATAATCAAAGTATTCCTCTTCACCTACGGAAATCTTTTTACCGTCTAATATACCAAGATTCAGACCGGGAGCGGTAAACTCCTCTGCCATGCTCTGAAAATACAGGCTTCCCACTGAAAGCTCTACCTGTTCCTTTACAGCATTCTCCTCCAAAGCATCACAAATAGTAATTTCCTTTTTTAACCCTTGGCGAACCTGCTGGGAAACCATACCAAACACAATAATCACTGCAAACACTGCCGCCACATATACAAAGGTCCCATACCTTTTCACAGGCTTATTTTCTTTCATAAGTCGTATGGTATCTTCCTTTAATCGGGAAGGAACCTGAATTTTTTCATTCATGTCCTTATATTGAGTCAATAAATCATCTTGCATCCTCCACACCTCCTAAAAAAGCCTGTTTTAACATTTTTCTCCCCCGCATAAGCTGAGACTTTACTGTACTTTCCTTTATATGAAGCGCCTGACTGATCTGAGCCACGGACAATTCCTCGTAATAGAACAGATGAATAACCAGCTTATATTTGGCAGGAAGTTCCAAAACGGATTCATACAGATCTTCTTCCCTGTCATTTCTGTTGACGACTCCGGTAATTTCAGTCAATTCCGCCCAGTGGCGGAACCAGGCGCTTCTGAAATGCTTTTTACAGCAATTTACCGTCATTCTGATAATATATGCTTTTTCGTGCTCTTCAGAAAGAAAATCTTTTTTACAATTCATGTAATTTAGAAAAACTTCCTGAAATATATCTTCCGCATCTTCTTTCTTTTTCATTTGGGATAGGGCAATCTTATAGACCGTATCCGCATATAGCTCCACCACCTCTTCAGGTGTGCGATGAAAACTCTTTTCGTCCATTTCATTTCCCTTCCATTTTCAAGTGGAATGGAATAACTGCAAAACCTGTTGCAGTATACTTCGGTTGTTTTGCAGTTATTCATTTAATTATCATTATACGAATTATTTTTAAATACTTCAATGAAATTTTTTATTATACAAAAATTTCCTCGCTTTTTGTTAATAAAATTAGCATATGCTTCCTTATTTGTTAAAATTTATTGCTTTGTAAGATGAGAATACCCCGTTCACATTGTTACTGAAATAAGCAATGCGGCATTGTTCAGCCAGTCTGTAAGATTCAGATATACAATATCTCCTGCCTGAAATCCTTCTATGTCCGGATTTTCCTCTGTCCACCTTCCGTGTGACGTACCTTTTGCCTAATAGGTGACATTTCCGAATAAAAAACGCAGGAACAATCACATCACATAAACGCCTTAGAAAATCTCCTTAAGACTATATATGATATAACTGCTCCTGCTGGATGTGAAAATTTCCACTTTTACTTCAAAAGGATATACAACCTTAGAATATCCTTAAAACACGCACAGGCATTCTTAATATTTTTCGTTACTTATATTTATTACTCTGTAAGGTTATCACCATCTGCCCCTTCAGCTTCCTCTCCGGAATCAGATTCCTCTAACTCTTCTGTCTCATCCGCACCTTCTTCTACTCCATTATCGCTTACCGTCTCCTCCGGAATGGTCAGATACTTCAACTTACCAGCCACATCCGTTATATCATATGCCTGAGAAAGCTGATCCACATATTCGCCCGTCTTACTTTGTGACAAAGTATCGGAGATGGATGTATTGGAAGACTCATCAAAGCTTCTGGAAACAAATTCCACTACATGGTATTGGTTGCTTGCCTCATCCGAAATAACTGTTATATCCCCTTCTTTTCTTTCTTCCGAAAAGAGCCAGTCCGCATAAGCATAGGAAACAGATGATTTTTTGGCACCCTTTGTAAGACTTTGCTCCGTTTCTGCATCCTCATAAGCTGCTTTGTTGTCTCCTGTTGCATACTGGACACAAAGAGCTTCAAAGTCCTCTCCTGATTCTCTCTTGGCCTGCATTTCTTCCGCGCTTGCTTTCACAACCTCCATGGCTGCGGTTTTTTCTTCCTCCCCTGCATCTTCGCCTACGGTAGCGGAGAAGGTAAAGCTTCTGTAATCTATCAGGTCATAATCGTCCTTATTTTCCTCATAATAAGCGGTAATTTCTTCATCGGACGGCTTGTTTTTTTCAAGGAGTTCCTGGAAGTAAGCTGCTGCTAACAGGCTTTCCTTTTCAAACGGCTCAAGCCTTGCTTCTGTTGCATATTCGCCGTAATTATTCTTGTAATATTCTTTAACGCTTACACCTGCTTCCGTTGCTGCGGATTCCAAGCTGTCCTGAAACTTCTTATAATCCTCCGCAACATCATAGGTAAAGCCCTGCGCCTTGCTATCATCCACCAGCGCCTTTACCTGCTTTAACTGTTCCACCGTCATTTCATCAAAAGCATCCTTCCAGCTTTTGCTTTCATCATATTGCTGATCTGCAAAATCCTTGGATGTATCCAGGCCCATATAAGGAAGAATGGAAGAATACACATTCAGATAATTATTGATGACCGTATTATAGCAAAAATCATATTCTACCTTTGATACTTCATGCTCTCCGATTTTCACATAGGTACCGTTGATTGCATTCTGGCGCCTGATTACAGAGCTTCCTATGGAAAATACGATAGCTGCCACGATACAGACACATACAAGGGCAAAAACAAGCTTGGTAAGCTTTGCTGATTTTTCATCCTTTTTCTGCTGAGCCATTCTTGCAGCCTGTTTTTTTTCATATTTTGTCATGACCTTTTCTGACTCTTTTTTTACTTCTTTTTCTTTCGACACTTTGTTGTTCCTCCTTCATATTGTGGCTTATTCCTGTAAATGCTGCCACAAACTGCCCTTCCGGAATTCTCCGGAACCATGCAATTAGAAACAGTATAACACAGATACCCTTTAATTGTAATTAGTAATCTTTCATAGACACACAATTTTCAAAATTTTTTCTTATTTTTTCCCATAAATGCTTTCCTGAAGAATCTTCTTATTTGCTTCAAAATCTACCTGCAGCACCGCCATGCTCCGAATGGTGGCATTGGAATAGGTTCCTTCCGCCGGAATTGCCTGCTGCACCAGGTCATAGGTCAGAAGCTTGCTTCCGTTTAAGCTTAATTGAAAACATTCGCCTTTTGTGAGATTCGTTGTAAGATTTGGAAATAATCCGTCAATCAATTCGCCTGAATTCACAGCCAGCGCCCCAGGCATTTTTTTCATGACTGCTGCCAGTACCTTTCTTTGCCGTTCAGTTCTTCCAAAATCGGTGCCGATATAGCGGTTTCTCGTATAAGCAAGAGCCTGAGGGCCGTTTAAATGAATCATACCGCTTAACGATGTGTCCAGATAATCTGTTCCCTCTGGTCTACCCTCCAGCATATTGTATTCAACCAGATAGCCGTTTACATAATTCACTTCCCCGTTAGTCAGCTCTAAATCCACGCCTCCTACCGCATCTACCAGATTGGCAAATGCCTGAAAGTTCACAAGGGCATATCGATGGACTTCGATATCAAAATTCTGCTGGATCGTCTGCATTAAAAGCTCCGCTCCTCCATAGGAATAAGCAGCATTCAACCTGTTTCCGTCATGCCCCGGAATGTCCACATACATATCACGAAGAAGGGACGTCATGGTTATGGTCTTAGTCTTATCGCTGATGGATATCAGAATCATTGCATCGGAACGCCCGTCCTCACCATTTTCCCTGGAGTCATTTCCTATTAATAGAATATTGATCACTCCATTTTCCTTCATGGACTCCCTGGATAGATTTTCTACTTCCTCATATTTCATCTTATCGTATACGCTTCCCACAATGGCATACAGGCCGCCCATGCCGGCAAGAAAAAGCACTGCCAGAAAAACCGCAAGCTTTTTCCAGCCGGAAAATTTCTTCTTCTTTTTATTATTTGTCCCGCCTGCTTTATTTCCTGCCATATCCTTTTCTTTGCTTTTCCTGCTGCCTTCTTTTTTACCGGACTTTTCCCATCCTGATGCTTTTGTGCCTTTTTTGCTGTTTAGATTTCTGGGTACATTACGGTTTCTTTCCGGAACCTGCTCTTCAAAATCCAGATCCAGACCATTTTGGTCCTCTTCCACAAATCCCCGCTGCCCTTTACGGCTTCTTTGTGTCCTATCCACATCAATCACCTGGATTGTAGCGCTGCCCGGCTTCGTGTATTCATTTGGGGAATGAGGGAATGTTTTTTTCTCCTGCTCCTCCCCGACAGAAATGTTTTTTAACTCCTGCTCTAAAAATCGTTCCAGCCCCTCTTGAATCAATTCATTTTCACTTTTTGGTCTTTTTTCCATAATAAGCTCCCATGTTCCTTCCTTTCAATTCCTAAAGTTTCTGGTACATGTGATTCTAACACTTTTTATAAAGGAACGCAATGAAAGGAAAATCTCCCAAAACATCCATTTTGGGAGATTCAGAATATCCTATATGCAATTATCAATTACAATTTGAAAAATTCTATTGATTCCGATAAGGAAACAGCCAGATCCTTCAATCCTCTGGCTGATTCCGCCAGCAGGCTGATTGTTGCATTTAACTCCTGCATAGATGCTGTAGTTTCTTGTGATGAAGCTGCATTTTCCTCGGAAATAGCCGACAGATCCTGAATAATGTCTACCACCTTCTCTCTGGAAACATCACAGGCTTTCGCCTGATCATTGATTTCCATTGTTTCTTCTCTGAAAGATACAATACCGGCATTGACATTTTCAAACCGCTCCTTGGTAGCATCTAATTTTTCCTGTTGTTCCTGCAGCCTGATCCTGACCTCTTCCATCATCTCCATAGAATTGTGTGAATCCTCTGACAAACTCTTGATGATCTTGGAAATACATTGTGCAGATTTATTTGATTCCTCTGAAAGCTTCTGGATTTCAGAAGCCACAACGGCAAAGCCTCTTCCCGTTTCACCGGCCCGCGCTGCTTCAATGGAAGCATTTAAAGACAGCAGGCTTGTCTGACCAGCTATGTTTGTAATCATATCTACAGCTTCTGAAATTCTCATTACGGATTCATCTGTAGCTACCACATTTTTGGATACAGTCTGTATTGCTTGTACTGTTTTATCATTGCTGTCATTTAATTCCTTAATAATTCCCGTTACTTCTACTCCTGCAGCCTGCATCCTTTCCGATGTGTTAGTTAAATCAGCAATATCCGACGCAATATTTTCAATAGCCTGCCCCATATCGCTAACTTGCATGGTAGCTGTCTCCACATCTTCCGCCTGGGATACCGCACCTTTTGAAACATCTTCTACTGCAAGAGAAATTTCATCTGCATTCTGGCTGGTGTGGTCAGCCATTGATTCCAGTTCACAGCCTTCCTTCTGGACATTGCCGGCAAAATCCCGAATACTGCTCACTATGGTATGCAGGGATTCTATGCACCCTTCTATGCTGCGTCCCATATCACCGATTTCATCTCTTCTTTTTAATACATTTTGTGCTACCCGAAATGCCAGATTCCCATCTGCAAGATTGTCTATTGCCTCTTTTGTATCATCTACTGCCTTTGCAAGCCTGATAGATATACATGCTACAAGCACAATTGCACTTATTAACACAATGGCTGTAATCAACAATATGTTATTCCGTTTGGATGAAATATAAGAATCTATCTTCTTGCTGGGCTCTCCTGCAAATACCATGCCAATCACTGTTCCGTCCGGATTTTTCAAGGGAATGTAATATGTATAATAATTTTCCCCATTGAGAATAAGACCAGTGGAAAAATACTCCTCTCCCCCTAAAACAACATCCGCTATTTCTGCAGAGGCGCTGGTTCCTATAATTCTTTCTCCCGTAGAAGTATCTACAAGGGATGTGGCCATTCTGGTATCTCCATAAAATAAAGTGACGTCAGCATCCATGCCTTTTGTATATGTATCAATCTTATCCACGTTCTGGCTGATGTTATAATCTCCTTTTAGCAGATCCCCCGTATCATTCAACATATACGGTTCATTATTAAGATTATCATAGGCCGCCCTGACAGCAACACAAATTGCTTTTAGTTTGTTTAATGATTCTTCCTGTAATCCCTTCTCTAGATTTAATTCGGCCGTCAGAATACTGATAATTCCTAAAATAATCAATGGAATCAAGGACATTGACAGTAACTGGGTTTTCACGCTGTGAAAAAAATTTTTCTTTTTTCCTGCTTTCTCCATTTTGTCTTACCTCCATAATAATATCATTTCTATCGTCTTTGTACATAATGGGAAGAAAAGAGTGAATGCCTTTACCGGTAAAACATAGACTACAGCATTTCAGAAAAAATAGAATCAAAATGAACGAAAAACATATGGCGAATGCCCTTGACGATATAAAAGACATACAGGATATGAATTCGGTAAATATACGTAGGTATCAGATAGCTTATTGCAATTTTGAGACAATTGAGTAATTTATTTTGCCTGATAAACAATATACTTCTTTACTTTTTATTACATTATT
>CAMWWJ010000005.1 GCA_947177925.1 uncultured Lachnospiraceae bacterium | reverse complement strand
GCGGGGTCACTTCATATTATCTAACGCACCAAAGGACGGTGCGTAAGGACCGGCGTTTTCATAAGGCCCATAAGACTACTCGATCAACTGCCAGCCCCTACTGTGTATCGAAAGGCCCTCGTCGGAAAAGCTTGCCAGGGGGGGTGCGCTTGTGTGGATAGCTAAGGTTTCGTTGCATTTTAGAGATGTTGTCTACTCCTGCTTTTCACTTTCTAAGGGTATGGCCTGAGACGAAACAGCGGAAGAGGGATGAGGGCGGATTGGCTGCATTGATTTTGATAGGGCTTTTACTTAACAGCCTGCTCAAAACCCAGGGGAAAATTGCCATGGACGGCAATTTTAGTCTCATCGCGCCATGGAGGGCGCTATGGGACGACCCGTCCGCTGCCAACACCCTTCCCAGGCTGTTTAGTAAAAGCCCTATCAAAATCACAGCAGCCAATCCGCCCTCATCCCTCTTCCGCGTCCGCCAGCCACCCCCCCTTACCAAAGAAAACAGGGACCACCCATCGGCAATCCCCGTCTTCAGATATCCTGTATTCTCTTTACAAGCTCCGATTACATAGCTGTATACACACCATCTACAATCTTAACTGCTTTAGGCTCTTTGTTTGGTTCGCCATCTACAGACCAGGTCATTCCTGTACCGGTTAAGCCGTCAATGGTAATTTCTGTCATAGCTGTCTTAAAAGCATCGCAAATGTCGGATGCGCTCATATCTGCTGTAATGCCAGCTTTTTCTGCTGCTGCTTTGATTGCGTAAACTGCATCATATGCATCTGCAGCAAACTGATTTGGTGTTCCGCCATAGGTGGAATCATAAGCAGAAACAAAATTCTTTGTTAGGTCGTCCTGAGCATCTGCTGCAAAAGGAGTTAAGAGCATAACGCCTTCTGCTAAGGAAGTATCAAAGTTTTCTACGGACAAAATACCGTCAAGTCCGTCACATCCAAAAAATGTAGGTGCAAAACCGATTGTCTTTGCCTGAGCTAAAATCAAGGATGCTTCATTGTAGTAGATTGGCAGGAATAATAATTCAGCGCCGGAATCCTTTGCCTTCTGAAGCTGTACGGTAAAGTCCTTATTGCTGTCTGCCGTAAAAGCTTCTGCTGCAACGATTTCAATATTCTGGTTTGCTGCTTCTGCTGCAAATGTTTCATAGATTCCTGATGAGTAAACGGAAGAGCTGTCATAAATAACCGCTACCTTGGAAGCAAGGCTGTTCTCTCCGATATACTGTGCAGATGCTTTTCCCTGGTTTGGATCGGAAAAACATACACGGAATACATTTTCATTTGCGATACATTCTACTGCTGAACCGGATGGTGTCAACTGGAAAAGATTATCTGCTGCAGATTTTTCCGCAACTGCAATACATGGAGTACTTGTTACAGTTCCTACAAGCACCTGCATATTCCAGTCCTTTAATGTATTGTAAGCATTTACTGCTTTTTCTGCATCGGATTCATCATCCTGGAAATTCAGTTCAAGAGTCATGCCGTTCACACCGCCTGCTGCATTGATTTCATCCACTGCAAGCTGTGCTGCATTCTTTACAGCAAGTCCATATACTGCTGCATCACCTGTTGTAGGTCCGATGCCGCCAATCTTTAAAGTGCCTTCACTGCCTGCAGCATCTGCTGTCGTATTATCAGACACACCTTCTGTTTCTGCATCATTTGTGCCTTCTGTTTCGCTGCCTGTTGTATCTGTGTCAGCATTGTTTGTTGTTTCTGCATCAGTATTGCCACAACCTGTTAAAAGCATCGTAGACATGGCAAGCACTAATGCTGCGCTAAGAAATTTTCTCATAGCTACTCCTCCTCTTCCACTTTTGTGGATTTTTATTTCATTACGCAGATGATAATAAAATACTTTTGCGATTTTGTCAACTTTTCCTTGTGCTTTTCTTTTCAAACCGCATTGTTAATTACTGCCATTTCGCCCGAAAAGCATGGTAAGACTCCCTTACCTTTTCTTGATATTCCTTTAAATTGATATCTAAGGCTCTTAACAGATGATAGGCAAAATCCACTCCATAGCAGACCATGATGATACGACATGCCACGATTCCAATCTGGGTAGGAATGGAATCCACAGTTCTCATAAGGGCTTTGTGAAGGAAATTCACGATAATCACCGCATAAAATCCCCATGCTACCGTACTTTCTGCACAAATCACCCCTTTATAGTTTAACGGCTTGTCACTGTAATCCCACCATACGGCGCCCAGCACCTTGTACATAAGCTTTGCCACCAAGAATTCAAATACAGTGGCAATCAGCGCTCCTACTATGTAAAGCATGAACAGATTTCTGGATAAGGGGTGCAGAATCAGATAGCCCAGGACCCCTCCGAATCCGTAAATAGGACAAATCGGACTGGAAGCAAAGCCCCTGTTCGTTAATTTCCTATTGCATAACGACATATAAACAGATTCTACCAGCCATCCTAACATACTATATAAAATAAAGCATTGCGTTAAATGCAGCACATCAGTTCCTAAAATTTCTTTCGTCCACATTCTATCCACTCCTCTTACTATACTTATGCAAACCAGATCATTCTAAGAATTCAGAATAGAGATGCTTTCCCTTCTGTATCTATCTCATAATCTTTCTTTGAATTTTCTTCCTGACATTCCTGAAAATTCCAGGAAAACGTAAGAAAGTCCTTGGTATCTGCCAAGGACTTACAGTTACTAATTATATTTGCGCTTTCTTGCTGCTTCAGATTTTTTCTTACGTTTTACGCTTGGCTTTTCGTAATGTTCTCTTTTACGAATCTCCTGTTGAATACCAGCCTTAGCACAGCTTCTTTTAAAACGACGTAAAGCGCTATCTAAAGTCTCGTTATCTTTTACGATTACATTTGACATAAATTCACACCTAACCTCCCTTCAGTCCCTTCAAGTAACACGACTGATTGGGTATATTTTTGTACACACGCATGCACTAGTAAGATTATAACATATTTTTCCTTTTCGTCAACCCTTTTTTATAAATTTCCCACAAGTATATGAGAAAACTGGGAAAAATCTACCTTTTACAGCTGCTCTTCCAAAACATTGACCGCTTTAGTCAGCGCTTCTTCAATGCCTGCCGGATTCTTACCTCCTGCCTGAGCCATATTGGGACGACCACCGCCGCCGCCGCCAACACATGCCGCCACTCCTTTTATTAGATTACCTGCATGGGCTCCTTTTGCCATGGCGCCATCCGTAGCCATAGCTACCAGGTTCACTTTGCCTTCCGTATCGGAAATCAGCAGAACCACTCCATCGCCTATTTTTTCCTTTAGCTGATCACCCAGCTCGCGAAGTCCGTTCATATCCACATTCGATACCTTTGCAGCCAGAAGCTTCACACCTTTTACTTCTGTTATCTGATCCATAACATCACCCAGGGCATCCTTTGCAGCCTTGCTCTTTAAAGATTCATTTTCACTTTGCAGAGCTTTTAAATCCTTCATAAGATGTTCTGCTTTTTCCTCCAGGGCAGAAGGAGATGCCTTTAAGGTTTTTGCCACTTTTTCCAGCACTTCTTCTAAATGATTATAATATGCAAATACACCATTTCCAGTTAATGCTTCTATCCTGCGCACTCCTGCTGCCACGCCGCTTTCGGAAACAATCTTAAATGCTGCAATCGTTCCCGTATTTTTTACATGGGTACCGCCGCACAGCTCTGTGGAAAAGTCTCCCATCTTTACTACTCGCACCGTATCTCCGTATTTTTCTCCAAAAAGTGCCATGGCGCCGGACTTTTTCGCCTCTTCAATAGGCATGACACTGGTATCTACCGGAATGGATTCCTCAATTTTTTCATTTACGATTTTTTCCACCTGCGCAAGCTCCTCCTTGGTCATGGCGGAAAAATGGCTAAAGTCAAAGCGAAGCCTTTCACCATCTACATAAGAACCAGCCTGTTCTACATGGGTACCCAGTACAGTTCTTAAAGCCTTTTGAAGCAGGTGGGTAGCGCTGTGGTTTTTACAGGTGGCGCTTCTGTTTTCTTCTGCAACCTTCAACCTTGCGGTTTCGGACACTCGTAACATTCCCTTTGTGACTTTTCCTACATGCCCTACTTTTCCACCCAACAGTTTTATAGTATCCTGTACTTCAAATTCGCCTTCTTTTGTGGTAATCATGCCCTTGTCCCCATTTTGACCACCCATTGTGGCATAAAAAGGGGTTTCCTTCACAATGACAGTACCAATCTGCCCTTCTGTCAAAGCTTCTGCCAACTCTGTTTCCGTAGTCAGCACTGTAATTTCAGAGCTGTGCTCTAACCTGTCATAGCCTACAAATTCTGTAGTGATACTCGGATCGATAGATTCGTATACGGTAATATCCGCACCCATATAATTGGTTGTCTTACGGGCTTTTCTTGCTTTTACCTTTTGCTCTTCCATTGCCGCTTGAAAACCTTCTTCATCTACGGTAAATCCTTTTTCTTCCAGAATTTCCATAGTCAAATCGATCGGAAAGCCATAAGTATCATACAGCTTAAACGCCTCTTCGCCGGAAAGCTCCTTCTTTCCTGCCTTTGTCATGGCCTCTTCCATTTCCCCAAGGATGTTCAGACCCTGATCGATTGTTTTATTGAATTTATTTTCTTCCTGAGTCAACACATTAAAAATAAAATCTTTCTTTTCTTCCAGCTCAGGATAACCGTCTTTACTTCCCTCAATCACTGTATTGCTTAATCTGGCAAGAAATTCTCCTTCAATGCCGAGAAGCCTTCCATGGCGCGCTGCCCTTCTGATAATACGGCGCAGCACATATCCTCTTCCTTCATTAGAAGGCATGATGCCGTCGGAAATCATAAAGGTTGAGGAACGGATGTGGTCCGTTACGATACGAATGGATACGTCCCATTTATATTCCTTCCGGTATTCCTTTCCCGCCAGGTCACACACCTTCTGCCTGAGTGCCTGAATCGTATCCACATCAAAAATAGAATCCACATCCTGCACAACGGTAGCAAGTCTTTCCAGCCCCATGCCAGTGTCGATATTCTTCTGTTCCAGTTCTGAATAATTTCCTTTTCCGTCATTATCAAACTGTGTAAATACATTATTCCATACTTCAATGTAACGGTCACATTCACAGCCTACCGTACAGTCCGGTTTCCCGCAGCCGTATTTTTCTCCCCGGTCGTAATATATTTCAGAGCAGGGACCACATGGTCCAGAACCATGCTCCCAGAAATTATCTTCCTTTCCAAAACGAAAGATCCTCTCGGCTGCAATACCGATTTCTTTATTCCAGATCTCGTAAGCCTCTTCATCCTCTTCATAAACGGAAGGATACAAACGGTCAGGATCGATTCCCACTACTTCCGTTAAAAATTCCCAGCTCCAGGAAATTGCTTCCTGTTTAAAATAATCCCCAAAGGAAAAATTTCCCAGCATTTCAAAGAAAGTACCATGACGGGCTGTTTTTCCAATGTTTTCAATATCTCCTGTACGAATACATTTCTGACAGGTAGTCACTCTTTTTCTGGGCGGTATTTCCTGTCCGGTAAAATATGGCTTCAAAGGCGCCATCCCCGAGTTGATCAGTAATAATGAATTATCATTATGAGGCACCAGGGAAAAGCTTTTCATTGCCAGATGTCCCTTGCTTTCAAAAAATTCAAGAAACATTTTCCTCAGTTCATTTACACCATATGCTTTCACGTTTTTTTCCTCCAAATCAATCGCTATTGCTGCTTTAGCTGCTCTGCTTTTTCATTTAATGCGGTTACAAGAGAAGATACCTCTTGAACGATTTCGCTGTTTTCCGCACTGCTTGTATAGGTTTCTGTTGCATGGGCGGATACCTCTTCTGTAATAGCAGAGATATTCTGAATGCTGTCTACAATACTTGCATTAGCGCCTGCTAATTCTTTAATAATGTCTGCCAGACTGTCAGCCTCTGTAAAAATATTTGCAGATGTGTTTTGAATCTGTTCGAAGCTTTTTGCCGTTTCCACTGCATAAGTATTCTGTATCTGGCTGCTATGTATTACCTGATTGATTGCCTGCACCACTTCATTCAGCGCTCCGGATATATCCTCAATCAGCCCCGTAATGCTTACTGTTGCAGTGCTTGTCTGGTTTGCCAGATTGGAAATTTCCGAAGCTACAACGGCAAAACCTCTTCCTGCTTCACCAGCCCGGGCTGCCTCAATGCTTGCATTTAACGCAAGCAGGCTTGTCTGTGTGGTAATATTATCAATCAATTCAATAATGGACTGCATCTTTTCCGTGTTCTCACTTAAAGCCGTAAGCTGCCCGGAAACTGCATTGGTAGCCTGCTCAAATATATTTACCTGTTCAATCAATTGATCGACTTTTTCTTTTCCAGTTCCAATAATGCTTTCTGTCATATGAAGATCATCGGATATGTTTCCAGAAGCTGCTTCCACTTTTTCAATATAGCTTTGTATTTCTTCCGTTTTTAACAACTGCACCTGAACTGCTTCTGCAGTATCAGAAGAGCCGGAAGAAACCTCCTGCATGGAATTACGGATTGTTCCAACGGACTTGCCTAATGCGTCCATCTTTTCTGTCACTAAGAGCACATTCTCATTCAGACTTTTGGAAACATCCTGCATGTTCAAAAGAAGCCTTTCTATCTTTTCCTTTTCTTCGTCCAGTATTTCCATCTTCTGACGGTTAATCTTTACCAGCACTCCTGTAATAATAATGGAATATAAGGCAGCCATTATGACCACCGCCAGCTGGATTTCAAAATCTACAATGTCCTGTTTGGATACTTCTGTTGTGAGAAAAGTGACAATCAGCTTTCCTACATTCGCAGCCACTGCCGTCACACCTACCACAATACTCAACTTCGAGTTGGCATATACGCATATTACAATAATCATTGGAACAATATAAGTAAATGCTGCGCCCGATGTGGTAGTAAACAATACAAACACATAAAGGATGCAATATCCGGCACTGGATATATATTGGATTTTCTCATCCTCATGATTGTTCCGGTAAAGGCAGAAACAGACAATTAAGGGCGCCAGCAATATGGCAGAAAACAAAAGAATATAAGGAATGGTCCTGTTTCCTTTTATGAATTCTATGATATATGCTAATAAAAGCACTCCTTCTATTCCGGAATAGCAGTACAGCAATGTACGGTTTTTTGCCAACTTCTCCGAATAATCTCTTATTTGTCTTTCTTTTTCACTCATGGCACGCCCTCCGTAAAAGTTCATTATTAGAAAGTAAATTTATCTGCAAAATACGCATCCAGCTCCTCGATCTTCACACGTTCCTGCTCCATGGAATCCCTGAATCTGACCGTTACCGCATGGTCCTCTTCTGACTCAAAGTCATATGTAATGCAGAAAGGAGTTCCGATCTCATCCTGTCTTCTATATCGCTTACCAATATTTCCTCTGTCGTCAAATTCACAATTATATTTTTTCGAAAGTTCTAAGAAAATCTTTTCGGCTCCCTCATTTAATTTTTTGGAAAGCGGAAGCACACCTATTTTTACAGGTGCAAGAGCCGGATGGAAATGAAGCACTGTCCGCACATCTCCTTCCCCGATTTCTTCCTCATCATAAGCTGCACATAAAAATGCAAGCACTACGCGGTCTGCGCCAAGGGAAGGCTCAATCACATAAGGCACATATTTAACAGCCTTCTGGTCATCAAAATAAGACATATCCTGACCCGACGTATTCTGGTGCTGGGTCAGGTCATAATCAGTTCTGTCCGCAATGCCCCAAAGCTCGCCCCAGCCGAAGGGGAATAAAAATTCAATATCGGTGGTAGCCTTGGAATAGAAGGAAAGCTCCTCTTCGTCATGGTCTCTCACGCGCATTTCTTCCTCCTTCATGCCAAGGGACTTCAGCCAGTCGATACAGAATTGTTTCCAATAGGCAAACCATTCCAAATCCGTATCCGGCTCACAGAAGAATTCCAGCTCCATCTGCTCAAATTCCCTTGTCCGGAATGTAAAGTTTCCGGGAGTGATTTCATTTCGGAAGGATTTACCAATCTGACCGATGCCAAAGGGAATCTTCTTTCTGGATGTCCTCTGTACATTTTTAAAGTTTACGAAAATACCCTGTGCGGTCTCCGGTCTTAAGTATACGGTATTTTTGGCATCCTCCGTGACACCCTGGAAGGTTTTGAACATCAGGTTGAACTGGCGGATATCCGTAAAGTTATGCTTGCCGCAGGTTGGACATGGCACCTGATTGCTTTCAATAAACTCTTTCATCTTTTCCTGAGACCAGCCATCAATAGAGGAATCCAGAGTGATTCCTCTCTCCTGTGCAAAATCTTCAATGATTTTATCTGCCCGAAAACGTTCATGACATTCCTTACAATCCATAAGCGGATCGGAAAAACCGCCTAAATGTCCGGATGCCACCCATGCCTGTGGATTCATTAAAATAGCACAGTCCACACCCACATTATATTGGTTTTCCATGATGAACTTCTGCCACCATGCACGTTTTACGTTATTTTTTAATTCCACTCCAAGATTTCCGTAGTCCCATGTATTGGCAAGTCCGCCATAAATTTCCGAGCCGGGATAAACAAATCCTCTTGCCTTTGCTAATGCTACGATTTTTTCCATTGATTTTTCCATAATCTTTTCCTCTCTTTGTCAAGTCGCTTATTCATACATCAGGTAAAACGTTTCCGTCATGCCTTCTTCCTGATTAACCACTGCTTCCTTTTTGCCTTCTGCAGCCACGCCACTGCTTACATAAGTAATCTTTCCGTTTACACGGACATGTACCGGTTCTTCAAAAATAACCATTTTCATGCTTCCTTTTTCCAATACATCCGCTTTTCCGATAGGGCTGCCTTCTTCCGTTACATTTTCCATATCCACAAATTCATATCCTGCTTCATATGCCTCGGATACGGTTCCTACAAAGAAGGTCTCTTCATTAAAGCCGGCATAATCTTCAAAGGAGGCATATTCCAGATAAACCTTTACTTTTTTATCCTCTGTGACCTCATAGGTCTCAAGAGCCACCTTGCCCTCACCTGCTTTGGCATTGTAAGCTGCGATTTCCTCCTCCAGCATCGCCTTTAATTCTTCGCTTACATATTTGGAATCACTGAAATCCTCTATGATGGCTCCTAATATAGTTCCATCTTTCTTCACTACAATCGTATTTTGCTCAATATTTCCCGTGTCGCTGCAGCCGCTTAAAAGCATTGCTGCAAAAACCATGGAAACAAGCAGTATTCTTTTGATTTTCCTCTTCATAATCTCCTCCTGCCGGGTGCTTTTTCTTTTCTTCACAGAATACCCGACTTGCTTAAATATTATAGCGAAATTAGATTACTTTTTCAACCTGCAATTTTGCAAGATTTCAAGACTTTTGAAATTTCTTCCGATATAATTTTTCCGGTACTCCTCCGCCGCTTTCTCAAACTCTTTGAAAACCGGCTCAGACAGTGTAAAAGTATATAGTTTTTCAATAGAACTGTTTGTTACATACTCAATCGCATAAACGGTATCCGACAACATGACTTCCTTATGAAGAGGTCCCGGAAACTCTCCATTGACTACCAATGCTTTCATTTCAAATATGTACTGGACAAGCTCGGGCTTTAAGGAAGGGACCGAGAGCGCTTTTAATGACTGGTATAATAATTTCAGCATTTGTCTTTCATCATTATTTTCCCTTGTATAATAATCGGCCACCTCTAAAAAATACATGCCAAAAAAGGCTGCATCCAGATCTTCCCGCAGTTCCTTAAAGTAATTGGAAATGTCCGCTTCCATTAAATTATAAGAGCTTTTCCCTTCATATAGCTTAAACCGGCCAAACGAAAAAGGATTGGTTGCACCTGCAAGACGGCTGCCGGGCCGTCTTGTTCCTTTTGCAAATGCCCCAATCTTTCCTCGTTCCTTTGTAAGTATCGTAATCCTTCTGTCATACTCTCCCACCGGCATGGATTTTATTACCAGACCGGTTACCACAACAAATTCCTGCATTGCCTTATTCTACTCCTTCCGGCAAATCCGGATATGATCCTTTCTCCTGCGTTCCCCGGCTTCCTGCCCGGGATACGCTAATGCACTTACCAATATTTCTCAATACTGTGTCGTTCCTCTTCCCTTACCATGGCTTCCGTTTTTAATGTTTCACTGTCCTTGGTGCTGTTTTTATAGGTAAGATAATCCTCTATTCTGCCAGTTTTAAAAAAGTCTCTTTTTTCCTCTGTTTCTTTCATCTTCCTGCCTCCCTGGAATCTTTTTCTTTTTCCTGCATTTCCACAATTCTAGGATTTGCTTTTTCTAAGATTATATGCTGGGATTTTTCGGCAGTAAGATTCTGGAAATATTCATGACACAAGCTCTTTTCCGCTTTTAAAGTTCTTCTTCATTTTGATTATAACCAAAGTTCTTCAAAAGAAAATCGCTGTCCCGCCAGTCCTTTTTCACTTTTACCCAAAGTTGCAGATTTACCCGGCTTTCCAACAGCTCTTCTATCTCATATCTGGCATTGGAACCGATTTTCTTCAGCATTGCGCCGGATTTTCCGATAATGATTCCCTTATGGGATTCCTTTTCACAGATGATGGTCGCCTGGATTTCCACGATTTTTTTCTGGAACTTCATGGATTCGATGGAAACTGCAATTCCATGGGGGATTTCCTCATCCAGCGCATGGAGAGCCTTTTCCCTGATCAGCTCAGCTACAATCTGCCTCTGAGGCTGGTCCGTAATCGTGTCCTCATCATAAAACAGGGGACCATAGGGAAGATATTTAAAAATACAGGAAATCAGTTCTTCCGTATTATCTCCTTTTTTGGCAGAAACCGGAACGATTTCCGCAAAATCAAATTCCTTCCGGTAAGTGTCGATAAAGGAAAACACTTCTTCCCTTTTTACTGTATCGATTTTATTGATTACTAGGATAACCGGAACATTTATCCTTTGAAGCTGCCCGATAATATGCTTTTCCCCTGCTCCGATAAAATTGCTTGGCTCCACAAGCCACAGGACCACATCCACTTCCTTTAAGGTTCTGGATGCTACGTTTACCATATAGTCTCCCAGCTTATTCTTTGCCTTATGAATACCGGGAGTGTCCAGAAAAACAATTTGTCCCTCATCAGAAGTATATACTGTCTGTATGCGGTTTCTGGTTGTCTGTGGCTTATTGGATGTAATGGCAATCTTCTGGCCGATTAACCGATTCATTAAAGTGGATTTCCCCACGTTGGGCCTGCCAATCAAGGTAGCAAAGCCTGTCTTCATCTGTCTTTCCATAATCCTATCTATTCCTTATCTGTTTTTGTCTGCTCTCTTTCCATTCCTGCTTCATCCCCATTTCCCTGCACTCCAAAATCCCGGCTTTCCTTTGGCAATGAGCTGCCTATGGCAGTTTCTTTGGAAGCCTGGAAGGTCTGCTGGCTTTTTTCCGCCTTTTTCTGATTTCTTTTTATGATTCCCTTTACAATCAGTATGAAAATTAAAATGATAATGCCCCATAACACCAGATAAGGCAGTGCAATTACAAAGCCAATCACAAAGTTCTTCAGCCCCCTGCCAATCTGATAAACACTGTTTACAAATCCGTCTGTCATTTTTTCCCATGAGGACTGTGGCGCAACAGGGGTTACCCGATCCACTTCCTGTACATTTATGTAAACGGTAGCATAATCCACAAGATTGTCATATGTACGAAGCTGGGATTCCATGCTTTCCAACTGGTAGCGGATTTCCGTCAGCCTGCTTTCCAATGCTACAATCGTTTCTATGGAATCCGCCTGCTCCAAAAGAGAAGTCAGGCGTTCCTGCTCAATCTTTAATGTATTCTTTTTGCTTTCCAAATCCACATAGTTTAAGGTAACATCATCCACGCTTTCGTTTTTATCCAGAACATTGGATATATTGGAAACCTCTGTGACAAACTCATCCAGCCTGTCTGCCGGAATCCTTGCGGTATAGCTGGCGCTTCTGGTGCTGTCATAGCTTGCCCGAATGCTTTTTCCGCTTACATAGGCTTTTTCCATGTAGCCCCCAAGGGCTTCCACTTTATCGGCAAGCTTTTGGGTCAACACATCAAACTCTTCCGTCTCCACGGTCATGTCAACGTTTTTAATCAGCTTCCTGTTAGCAGCAACCTTTTCTCCTGCTTCCTCTGCTAAACTGCCGCTTCCGCTGTCTTTCGCAGCATCTTCCATCACATCCGCTTCATATTCATATACATCATCTGTTGCATAGCTGTTTTCATAGACAGCAGTATCCGCTGTTTCCGTAGCTGATTCAGTTTTATAGCCCTGACTTCCACAAGCCGTTAGTAAGCAACAGGCAACTAGCAGTCCGCTTCCAAATGCAATTGATTTCCTCTTTTTCATATAGCCTTCCTCCCATAATGAACGTTTTAGCACCCTTTCCCACTTTTACATGAGAAATGGAAATTTACGCTTCTCTATATTCTAATATACGGACAGAACAGCCTGCATTTATGGCCTTAATGAAATAAATTTTCCACTTCCATAAATAATTCTGCATTTTGATTAATGGCTTCCTCATTTCCCACCACACAGATACAGTCATAATCCACAAATGCCTCTATATATTCAGCAAGACTGCGAATCACCTGTTCATCTACAGCTAACAGCTCATCTCTTTCCTTCTGTTCCTCTTCAAAAGCAACCTGGCACAGATAAGCGGCCATGCTTCTGCTTCCCTTTGCTGCCGGGGTTTTTGGCGCATCCAGCTCGCTGAGGGCTCCAATGATAAATTTGGTAACGGTTCTTTCATCTCCCTTGAAATTCCGTATAAAATCTGCAGCCTGCTTATAAGTCTGCAGTGTCTTTTCCAGATTCGGGTCCCTGTAGGAAACAAAATAGCAGTCCCCGCTCTTTCCAAAGCTGCTCATACAACCATATGCGCCGCCTTTTACTCTTACATTATTCCAAAGATATTCATATCCCATAATGACCTTTAGTACCTTTAATGCTCCGGTATAAGAAAGCCCCTTTTTCAAAAAGCTTCCTGCCAGCGCCACATATTGTATGCCTGCCGAGGTCTTAAAGCCTTCGTTCTTCTTTACGGGTGTCAGATCAAAACCGGTCTTTTCCATTTCCTCTTTATACAGCTTATTTTTAAAGCCGGCCACATACTTTTTGGCTTCCAAAAGCCCTTCTTCTGTTCCTGTATAGTCCAGCATAAAGTTTTCCGGTCTGAAAAGCAGCCTTCTTACTTTTTCCAGATTGGCAATCAGCTTCTCTTTTTCCTTTTCAAAATCACTATCCAGCACTTCCAACAAACGGTAAAAAGGAATTCCGTTCATCTGCTCGGAAACCGCTGCCGTTTTGGAAAAATAGGACATGGAACGAACGGAAGCCAGAGAATGTCCTGAGCTTAACATGACAGCCTGCATTTTTGCCTTTAACTCCCGAATCAGCTCCAGCAGACGTTTTTCATCGGAAAGTTTTGTGGTAAATAAAATTTCTTCTACCAGCTCATAAGCCTTATCGGTATTTTCATACAAGGTCTTTGCCTTTATTTCAAAGGTCAGCTTAAACTCCTCCAGGTTCTTGCTGTTTACATAGGTATTCACCACCGGCACGATTCCTCCGGTAGCAATGTTCACTTCATTAAACAGCTCCCCATAGCCGTAACGCTCCGTGTTCATCAGTCCCAATATATTTTTCAGCAATCCCACATAAGGAAGAAGCTCGTTGGTCACATACTTTGCATCAAAAACAAACCGCAGATAAGATACGCCATTTGTAAAAATGTCATGGGACAACACTTTTGTATCCTCTAAGATTTCCACCTGATTGATAAAAGGCTCCGCCTCTTTTTTCATATCCTCTCTTTTTAAAAGAGGGATTTTTTTCAGGTCTTCTTCCGGCGATTCCGTTTCCTGATAGGATATCAATGCCTTTGTTTCAGATACCAGATGCTCCATCTGCTCTCCTGAAAGGGAATTTTTGTATTCATCCAGCTTCTTTTGCAGCACCTGATCCATTTCCGTTGTAAGACCCGCTACGGGCACTACAGTAATAGTCACCTTGTGAGTGTTTTGAAGCAGATATTTCTCTACCAGTCCTTCGAAATAATCTGTATTGATTTTTTCCTTTAATGTCCGGAAGGTAGCATTTGCTTCAATATGATAGAATGGAGTCCTATCATCATACAGCCAGCTGTCTAATGCCTGCAGCCCATACATCAGTCCCTTAGGATAAGAACCGAAATCCGCTTCCTTGTATTTGAATTCATAATAATTCAGGCCTGCTTTCAATGCCCGTTTGTCAATTCCGTTTTTTACCTGCTCTTTCAGTACCTCTTCTATGGTCTTTATAAATTCCGCCTTATCCTTTTCATTGGCATTTTTTGCCACAATGGAAAAATAGGGCTGGTAAATGCCGCTTTCAAAAAGACTGTAAACGTCCTGTCCGATATTTTTATCAATCAATGCCTGTTTCACAGGGGCTCCCGGGGCTGAGCACAGGGCATAATCCAAAATGGGGAATGCCACGTAAAGCTCTCTGTCAAGGCTTGTTCCCACCACCGTATTGTAGGATAAGTAGGTGGCATTTTCCAGAGATTCATTTTCCGTAACGGAATACTGCTCCGTAAAGTCCATAGGCTTTTCAAATGCCTCCTGTGTGCCTATGGTAGAATCAATTTCCAGATAGTCAAAATGGCTTAAATAGTGTTCGTCTATCCATGCCAGCTTTTCTGCCATGTCCATATTGCCGTACAGGTAAATATAGCTGTTGGATGGATGGTAATATTTTCTATGGAAATCTAAAAACTGTTCATAGGTCAGATCCGGAATATGCTTTGGATCCCCTCCCGATTCATTTCCATAAGCGGTATCGGGAAACAGGGAATTGAAAATCTCCCTGTCCAGTACATCATCCGGAGAAGAAAAAGCACCTTTCATTTCGTTATAAACAACTCCGTTGTATTTTAAGCTGTCTGTGCCCTCTTCCAGATGATAATGCCAGCCCTCCTGCATGAATATTTTGGGTTCGGAATAGATGTTAGGATAAAATACCGCATCCAGGTACACATGCATTAAATTCTGAAAGTCCTTATCGTTGCAGCTTGCTACCGGATATACGGTCTTATCCGGATAAGTCATGGCATTTAAAAAGGTATTTAAGGAACCTTTGGCTAACTCCACGAAGGGGTCCTTTGAGGGGAAGCTTTTGGAACCGCACAGGACAGAATGCTCCAGAATATGGGCAACTCCCGTACTATCTGTGGGAGGGGTGCGGAAGCCGATGTAGAATACTTTGTTTTCATCGTCGTTTTCAAGTAGGACGACTTTTGCTCCGGTTTTTTTATGTTTTAAAATTCTTCCGTAGGAATTTAAGTCTTTGATTTCTCTTGCTTCGATTGTTTCGTAGGTGTTTAGCTGTTCTATTTTCATAAATAGTTTTGTTTCCTTTCCGTTGTGTTTCTATGATATGTTGTTTAGTATACCACTTTTTTCTAATTTTAGAAAGGGAAAAAGAGATTTGAATAAGGGGGGTTTGATAAGAGGACGTGGGAGCCGTGAGGGCATAGGAACCGGTGCGGCTCCCACTGGGTATTGAAAAGCCTTTTATTGTTGTAAAAAGGTTTCGCTTTTGCATCGGCTGCGCCACTGTCTTTTATTTACTGCATATTTTTCCATCACTGACTATTACAACCCGGTCTGCATATGTTGCGATTTTTTCATTATGGGTTACCATGATGATGGTCTTTTTTAATTGATGCATGGTCAGGAACAATTCCATCAGCTCTTCACCACATTTTTGATCCAGGGCTCCGGTGGGTTCGTCTGCTAAAATCAATTCGCTTCCTTTTGCCAGCGCTCTTGCTATAGCAGTTCTTTGCTGTTGTCCGCCGGAAATGTAAGGAGGATATTTGTCCTTTAGGGATGCAATGCCAAGCTTTTCCATGTTGGCTTCCACAATGTGTTTTCTTTCCTTCTTTTTGATTCCCATGGCAAGAAGGGGCATTTCAATGTTTTCAAACACGGTATATCTGTCCATAAGTGCAAATTGCTGAAAGATAAAGGAGATTTTTTCCTTGCGGAACTGTTCCAGTTGTTTTTCTGAAAATTCATGGATTTTCAAATCATCGTATTCATACTCTCCTTCTGTGAAAAAATCCATCCCCCCTAATAGATTCAACAGAGTGGTCTTTCCGGAACCGGAGCTTCCCATTATCGCCAGAAATTCATTTGTTTTTATCTTTAAATCCACATGGTCCAAAGCTTTTGTTTCAAAAGTCTCTCCCCGATAGATTTTGCTGACATTTCTTAATTGTATCATATGCGGGACTCCTTTCTCACCTGAATGCAACCGGATATTTTTTACGGAAAAAGAAAACTGGCAGCATTGCGGCAATCAACAATAGAATGACTAATATTACAATCAAGAACGGCAATATTTTCACCACAACAGCCATATTATTTTCCAGCCCCCTGCTGTGATAAAAGCACATCAGTGCATATGCCGGGCAGAATGCCGTCAAAAACCGCAGCAGGTTTTCCACAAAAAGAATCCGGTAAATCTCCTTTTTGGTAATGCCACATGCAAGCATGATTCCAAGCTCCTTTTTTTGAGATAATAAGGAAATCAATGTGCTTAAAAAGATATTCATAATGGATAGAAACAGTAGAATCAGAACAAAAATCAGCATAGGCACCCGTTCGCCCTGCTGTATTTTTCTATATTCCCCCACTAACCTTGGAAAACTTTTCACCTCTACCCATTGTCCCAAATCCTTTGCTGTTTTTTCTACCTGTCCTGCCAGACGTTGGCACTCTTCCTTTTCATCTGCAATATAATATATATTGTTTTGGTATACCTGATAGGCAGAGCTATAGCCCCCTTTTACCCAACGGTCATTTGGAATCGTCACGAACGAGTAATCCAAAGAAAGCTCCGGTTCCATGGAAGAAAACAAGCTTCCCGGAAGAAAAGCGCTTCCTTTTTTCAAAACCTGAGTCACTTTATATTTCCTTCCTGTAAACATATCGTATAATCTGGTTCCCACAGGCATCTCCTTCTGCCTCTCATATCCAACCGCCATGTCTGTATATTCTTCATCTTCCTTCAGACTGATTTTCTGTTGATTCACATCTAAAAGCTGACAAATATCCACAAGCTGATTATCCAAAAAAAGCACGTCCGCCTCTTTGCTGTTTTCATAAAATTCTGCTACCGAAACGGTTGTTTCTCCATTTTTCACCTGCTGCTGATATTCCAACTCAGAAACAATGGATTCTTCCTCTTCCTGAGTGGTAATCAGTTGATAGTTGATAGGCTCCGCCACATATTTTCCGGCACGAATGCCATCTATTTCATTTAAAGCATTCATAAATTGAAAAAAGTGTCCGGCATTCCTTTCATCCATGCTTTCAAAATACTTAAATTCCACCTTGAACAACCGGTTTTTATCACACTGGACCACTGCATTCACACGAATTAGTGCATAGTTATATTGATAAAAGCCAAACAGCACCCCTATCAACATACAAAAGGATAAAAACAACATAAAAACTGTCAGAAGGAATTTTCTTCTTTGCATATAGATACGGTCTGCTGCCAGCCTGATGATTCCGCTCACTCTCATGTCATACCGCCTTCTTTCCGGAATAAATCCGCCATACTTTGCTTTTTCAAAGGATATACGGCAAACAGGATGATAACGATGGCAGAAAGTAAAAGAAACAGCAATGTAAACAGCCAATACTTCAGTACATCCATTGGAGAAACCACCAGAATTTCTTTCAAAAACGGATTAATTCCCATACTAAGAAAAGCCGCTGCCAAAGAAGCCGGAATTAGAATTCCCGTCAGTTCCTTATATAGTAAAAGCACCAACTGCCGCCTGCTAAAGCCATGGATTTTTCGAATGGTGATTTCTCCCATTCTCTCTGTCAGACTAAACTTCACTGCCGCTATGCAGTTTAACATGCCAAACAAATAAATCAACGCCAGATAATCCATCCGAAAACTATTTGCGCCTATTCCGGTTGCCGTCATACTTTCTATGGAAGTGCCGCTGCATAAAAAGCCTGCCTTTTGCAGTTTTTCAAACAGCTCCATTTCATCAATGGAAACGGTATCGCTTGCAGCCAGAATTTCTATGCCGTTTATGTAATAGGATTTTAGCTCTTCTTTTAAGTTTTCTCCCAGATTGTCATAAAACAGCACTGCCTGATAATCATAAATCACCGTATCTACATCGCTGATATATCCTAATACCCGATACTCCTCTGAAAAAATCTTTATGTATTCCTTTCCCTCTTTTTCATATACGCTTTCCTTCAATCCTCTTCCGAGCAGCACGACCTTTTCCCCACTCTGTAAGATTTCCTCATCCGGATATTGCCCTTTTATGATTGGATACTTTTCCTCTCCATTGGTATTCATTACAATATTAGCAGGATAGCTTCCCGCTTCATCATAAAAGATATAAAAATTCTGAATGGCAATATGATATTCTTTTTCTTCACATAACACCCAAAGCCTGCTTTCCGGGTCGGCGGACTGCAAAAAAACACCCTGCTCATTTGCAAAAGAATACTGTTCCTTATGTTCCCGTTCATTTTTCATGGTAACTAAAAGTTTTGTTCCATAAAAAATGCTGAGATAACCGATAACAAAGCTGATAAATAAGCTCCAGGCAGCTAGAGGATATCGGAAAATTCGTTTATATTGTCGTAATATAGCTTTCAATGTTCTTCCCCTGTAAACTTGGATAAACTCAATTGCAAACAGCCTGTTTGACATAATCAAAATGGGCGCTGCACTCTCCCATCATTCAAAAACCGGTCCCGAATCCGATATTGAATCCGGTTCAATAAAATCTGCCATATGTACTGCCTGACTTCTATGTATGTATCTACACTTGCCTGTGTTCCTTCAACCGCATGCTTACTCAAATAATAGGTTCCGCTATCTGTAATGGGCAAATCCATATAATAAGTTCCGGATTCCCCCATTTCCACTTTTGCCACAATCTGTTGCTCCTCTGGCTTTCCAAATGTATCTATGTCATAAGTGCTGTCGTAAAGCTCACCTATTACCTTCCCTGACTTTAAATTCACTTCATATCGAACTCGATAGGTTATCCTCTTATCCAATTCCAAAAAGCTGATTCCTCCGTGCAGATATGTCCCATCACTATAATACCCGCTGGCATATTCATAACTTTTCCAACCAGTTCTTAGATTTGGTACCCAAATCAAGAAGCATATACAGACAATCACTATTATTAATCGTCGGCATTTCTTCATTACAATTTCCCTTTTACCTGCTAACATTAACGGCATAAATCCCCCTATTTCTTTAAAAAGCAAACAAATAGAATTATTACCATTTGTTTGCTTTTTATACTCATGGCCATGTTAATATCAATGTTTTACCATAAGGAGTATCATCGCTTCTTAATAAAACATGTTCACTTTTAGCACTCTTTGCATCGGAATCAGATACAGAGGCTACAGCTAAATATACCAATTTTACATTATCCCATTTTCCCTTTATTGACTTTGAACATAATAGCTTTCCACTCGTATCATATGCATAAATAGATGCTTGCGGTTTTGCGATGCACGTATTATAGGTTCTTGCTACCAAAAGATCGCTTGAATGTCTCAAATCATAATGCATTACAACCTCAGACTCATATGTATAGCTATAAGCACAAACGCTTAATACGGGCAAAATAATGCCTACTACGCACAACATAATCATAAACTGCAACTTTTTCTTTCCCATTCCTCTACCTCCTTTTAAACCTATAGTATCATTCATTCTACGCATTGTCAACTATTTTCATATTTTCATTGCAAAATAATTTAATTTTTCTAAATTTTCTACCTTATATCTTTTCTCCAATACAACAAACGTAAACGAATACACATCCCAGCACTGCCATATATTCCTACATCCAAATAAATCTAAAAATTCCCCAGATACAAAAAAGAAGCCGCCAACACCTTGACAGCTCCCACTATAAAAAAATCCTATTCCATTTTCTCCTCACACACTAAGCCCCGTCAAATGAAGCTTCTTAAAAAATATTTCCTGAACAATTACCTTATCCTTCTGCGCCTGCTCCTTTAACTGTTCATCCTCCACAAACTGCTCTATAGAATAGATTTTTTCACAGGCAGCTTCCTTTTCCACACCTTTTTTATCAGTCACCTTCTCAATAGACAGCACCTTGACCTGCAGCTTTAGCTGGGAATAAAACAAATAGCCCATATCCTTTTTCGCAAGCCTTAACAAATGGCTGGCAATGGTTTCTTCCCTTGTGATTTCTCCACCATAGACCATCCGGTAAATGGCTGTTTTTAACCGGCTTGGCATATCCATATGCTCTGCTGCCTCTTCATAGGTACATCTGGCACCAATGTATACATTGGAAAAATTCTGTATCACATATTTAAAATCCTGCTCTCTAAATTCCATTTTCATCCTCTGCCTTTTGAATAAAGTCTATTTTATTTCCGGTAAGCTCCATGGCTTCTGCAATTTCCTCTTCCGTAAAATCCGTTTCTTCTGCCAGCTCCTTTACGGTGATTTCCCTGCAAAGCTCTTCTGCCAGCTCTTTTGCTGCCAAAGCTATGGAATTGATTCGTTTTATTACCTGTTCATCCTTTTCCATCACCTTAGCTTCTCCCATTATGGCCTCTTCCATGGCTTCCATAATGCTTTTCACCAGAGCTCCTTCTATCTCTTTCGGCCCCTGCTCTATGGCAAGCATTTCCATTCCCATAGTAAGCACCACATTTCCTTCTCCGATAAGGTCTTCTAAAAACATGCCCTGACCGGCATACAGCTTGCTGATTTCCACTACCTTGGGAAGCATATAAAGAAACAGCTTTTCCTTTGCTTCCTTTTCTCCCTGAAAGGCCCTCCGGCATATTTCTTCGATTTCCGTCTCTGTATAAACAGGAAGTTCTTTTATTTCATCCAGATACTGCTTTAAGTAGTCCTTATCCTCTTTTGTAAGAAGATTGTCCAAATCCGCCTCTTCGCCTACAGTAATTTTGCTGTTTTTTAAATAATCATAAATAAGGGCAAGCTTTCCCTCATCCAGATCCATGTCTGGAAATGCTTCCCCTACCTGTTCCTTTGTAACGCACATGCCCTGCTTTTTTGCCATTTTTACAAGCGCAAGCAATTGTTTTCGGAATAATTCTTCGCTGTTTTGTTCCATTTTCCCTTTTCCTTATTTTATATTCTCTGTGAGTATTCCCGCATAATATAGCATATTACTTTAGACATAGCAAGCACATTTTCGAAAATACATTCGGACTGTCAGTTCCTGCATAAGTATCTGCTTTCTCAAATAGACTGCCTAAATATTATATGTTATGATTTACATAAAGATTTAGATGCCTGTAATACGGAGGGGATTTTATGAAAATCGTAAACGGATCTGTTTTTATAAATGGAACTTCTTTTCAGGAAGGGACAATTCATATTACTGATGGACGAATCACGGCGATTGAATCAAATATATCTCAATGCGAAAAAAATCAAGACGGCCCGGAAGCTTCTTATGATGCCAGCGGCTGTTATGTTGTGCCGGGTTTTACGGATATTCATTTTCATGGTTGTTTTGGATATGATTTCAGCAATTATAATTTGACCGAATTACAAATAATGGGCGGCTATGAACTGCAATCCGGTATCACGCAAATATGTCCTGCTGCCATGACCTACCCCGAAGAACGTCTTGCCAGCATCATTAAATGCGCCAAGGCTTACCGAACTCATCCCTTCACAGAAGCTGCAAACTCCCATGGAGATATTGCCAATATACAGGGGGCTGACCTGGTAGGCATCAATTTGGAGGGACCTTTCATTTCAATGGTAAAAAAAGGAGCACAAAATCCTGACTTTATAATTCCCCCTGATGCCGCCATGTATCATCGTTTGAAGGCTCTCGCTCCCGATTTGCTGAAGCTCATCACAATTGCCCCTGAGACAGAGAATGCTCTTGATTTGATAGAAGAAATAAAAGACGGTATTACCGTTTCTCTGGGCCACACAACTGCAGATTACGAGACTGCATGGAAGGCCTTTCAAAAGGGAGCAACACATGTAACCCATCTTTTCAATGCCATGACTGCCTTTTCCCATCGGGATGCGGGGGTTATCGGCGCCGCTTTTGACACGCCGGACAATCATGTGGAGCTTATCTGTGACGGGGTTCACGTCTCCGAGAGCATGATACGCGCCTGTTTTCAGTTGTTTACTGATAATCGTGTTGTCCTGGTCAGTGACAGTATGATGGCTACGGGCTGCCCTGACGGGGAATATACACTTGGCAGTCAATCTGTTACCGTGAGCGGAAATCTTGCCACCCTGCATGACGGTACGATTGCCGGCTCCGTCACCAATCTGGCAGACTGCTTCCGGTATGCAGTTTCCATTGGCATTCCCCTTGAAAGTGCGCTAAAGGCTGTCACAATCAATCCTGCCAGATCCATCGGTATTGACAAAGATTACGGAAGCATTGCTCCTGACAAAATTGCAAATCTTTTAGTATTAGACCGCAATTTACATATCAGGGTAATTATTTTTCACGGAGAAATATTGTAATTCGTGCACAGGTTCCTGTCAGGACTGTCTCATCACATGCTTATGGGTATACAAATGTTCCGAACAGTATTCATAATTCCCCTCACACTTGGAACAGAAACGGAACTCCAAATCCGGACTGTCTATCTCTGTCCTGCCGCAAATAGCACATTTATGCTTAGTAATGCTCATCATTTTTGCAGTCTGTTTTTTATAAGCCCTCTGCCTTTTTATCTGGCCTGGAGTACGGAAGCTTCTTCTGGTGACCACAAAGAAGATAATGGCATTGAGCAGAGTGGAAACAATGGCCACCTGGGTTGGAATTCCCAAAACTCCCATCTGTCCTGCCGTAATCACATAGTAGAGCATCATAATAGCATAAATCACACCGAGAACCTTAACCTTAATCGGAATAATCATCAAAAGCAGCACCTGCATTTCCGGAAATGTAATAGCATAAGCTAAAAACATGGACATGCAAATATAATAAGTACTGAAGCTATAAGAAGCATAGGTATAAAATACCCCTGCGCCGCCTCCGCCTGCTGCTCCCAAAACTGCTAATGCCTCGCCTGCAAACAGCTCACAGCCTGCATACATCAGAAATGCACCGATAATAGTAAACAGTATTCCGGAAAGCATATACACATTGTATCGGAAGGTTCCCCATGCATATTCAAGGCTTCTTCCTATAGAGTAATAAAAATAAAGCATGATTAACGTAAAGAAATCAAATCCGGAAGGCGGCACGATAACCCATGTAAAGATCCTCCATACCTGTCCATGAAGGATTGCATAGGGATTTAATGTAAGATATGCTAAAAAAGAACTGTTTGTCCATTGAAGAATATATCCAAAAGCATAACATATAATCAAATACATGGTAATGTTTGGAATTGCATATTTCCCCCATTTTTTCTCCCATTTATTTAAAAAATACATAGCAATGATCACTCTCCTGTTTTCTTCTTGCAGCAGACTATCCTGCCGTCATTGTTTTTAATCATATCATGTGAATAGTCCAAAGTAAATAAAGGACTGGGATTTTTTACAAATCTTATGTTTCCTTTTAGAATTTTTTTAGATTTGCCCAAAATTTGTTTATTGCACATTCAAAAATCCTGTCGTATAATGTGACTTGTTGCGATATATTGTCGTATATATAAATAAGAAATAAAATTTAACTATGGAAAGGGCGAGCGTATGACTGAGAACAATTATACATTGGGCATTGATATTGGTTCAACTACCGTAAAAATCGCCATTTTAGATAATAACAACAAGATGGTCTTTTCAGACTATGAAAGACACTTTGCAAACATTAAAGAAACCTTATCCGATCTTCTGAAAAAAGCATATGGTGCATTAGGGGACATTGTGCTTCACCCTATGATTACCGGTTCCGGCGGATTAACTCTCGCTAACCATCTGGGTGTACCTTTTGTGCAGGAGGTCATTGCGGTTTCCACAGCATTGACCGATTATGCGCCGGAAACGGATGTTGCCATCGAGCTTGGCGGCGAGGATGCCAAAATCATCTATTTTGAAGGCGGCAACGTGGAACAGCGGATGAACGGCATTTGTGCAGGCGGAACCGGCTCCTTCATTGACCAGATGGCCTCCCTGCTGCAGACAGATGCTTCCGGCTTAAACGAATATGCCAAGGGCTATCAGTCCCTATATACCATTGCTGCCCGCTGCGGCGTATTTGCAAAATCCGATATTCAGCCTTTGATCAACGAAGGGGCCACCAAGGAAGATTTGGCGGCTTCTATTTTTCAGGCCGTAGTGAATCAGACCATCAGCGGCCTTGCCTGCGGAAAGCCTATTCGCGGACATGTTGCCTTTTTAGGCGGTCCACTTCATTTTTTAGACCAGTTAAAGGAGGCTTTTATCCGCACCCTGAAGCTGGATGATGAACATATCATCGCACCGGGGCATTCCCACTTATTTGCGGCAATGGGCTCTGCCTTAAATGCCAAAGAAGAGGTTTCCTTTTCCATGAAGGAAATGGTAGAGAAATTGACTGCCCCCATAAAAATGGAATTTGAAGTAGAGCGTATGGAGCCTTTGTTTGCTACCAAGACCGAATACGAGCTTTTTAAATCCCGCCACAACGGACATAAAGTCAAGACAAGAAAGTTAGAGAGCTATAAGGGAAACTGCTATCTGGGAATTGACGCAGGCAGCACTACTACCAAGGTTGCTCTGGTAGCAGAGGACGGTACGCTGCTTTACTCCTTTTACAGCAATAATAATGGAAGCCCCTTACAGACTTCCATCAATGCCATTAAGGATATTTATTCCTTTTTGCCGAAGGATGCACATATTGTCCACTCCTGCTCTACCGGGTACGGCGAAGCGCTTATTAAGGCAGCCTTTCTGTTAGACGAAGGAGAAGTGGAAACAGTAGCCCACTACTATGCCGCTGCCTTTTTTGCGCCGGATGTGGACTGCATTCTGGATATTGGCGGTCAGGATATGAAATGTATCAAAATCAAAAATCATACCGTAGACAGCGTGCAGCTCAATGAAGCCTGCTCTTCCGGGTGCGGCTCCTTTATTGAAACCTTTGCCAAGTCTTTAAATTACAGTGTTCAGGACTTTGCGGCAGCCGCTTTATTTGCCAAGCATCCTATTGATCTTGGAACCCGTTGTACCGTGTTTATGAATTCCAAGGTAAAGCAGGCGCAAAAGGAAGGCGCAGAGGTTTCCGATATTTCTGCCGGCCTTGCATATTCGGTTATCAAAAATGCCCTTTTTAAAGTAATCAAGGTTTCCGATGCTTCCGAGCTGGGAAAGAAAATCGTCGTACAGGGCGGCACCTTTTATAACGATGCCGTTCTCAGAAGCTTTGAAAAAATTGCAGGCTGTGAAGCGGTTCGTCCCGATATTGCCGGCATCATGGGAGCCTTTGGCGCCGCACTGATTGCCAAAGAGCGATATCACGAGAAGCTGACAGCCTATGAAAACAGCGTGGCTCCCGGTGAATTTACGGAAACTACCATGCTTTCCATTGAAAAAATCAACCAACTGGAATTCACTACCCGCATGGCAAAATGCAAGGGCTGTACCAATAACTGCCGTCTGACCATCAACCAGTTTACCGGCGGCCGTCAATTTATTTCCGGCAACCGCTGTGAAAGAGGTCTTGGCAGGGAAAAGACCAAAAAGGATGTAATCAATCTTTATGACTATAAGCAGAACCGCATTTTCGGCTATGAAGCCCTGCCCATAGATGAGGCTGAAAGGGGACGGGTGGGCATTCCGAGAGTGCTGAATATGTATGAGAACTATCCCTTCTGGTTTACATTTTTTACACAGTTAAAATATCAGGTAGTGCTTTCTCCCGTTTCTACCCACAAGATTTATGAATTGGGAATTGAGTCCATCCCAAGCGAATCGGAATGTTATCCGGCAAAGCTTGCCCATGGACATGTAAGCTGGCTGATCAAGCAGGGAATCGATTATATTTTTTATCCGGCTCTTTTTTATGAAAGAAATGAGGTAGATGGAGCTAACAATCACTACAACTGCCCCATCGTTACCTCTTATTCGGAAAACATCAAAAATAATGTGGAGGAAATCGGCCGTGGAGACATCCGGTTCGATAATCCTTTTCTATCCTTTGAAAGTGTGGATACCATCTATACCGGGTTAAAAGATACATTTTCCCATATACCCAAAAATGAGCTTTTGGCTGCCATTCAAATGGGCTGGGATGAATTGGCCGCTGCCAGAGAAGATATGAAGAAAAAGGGAGAAGAAACTATTGCCTATTTAAAAAAGACCGGAAAACGGGGCATTGTCCTTGCAGGACGCCCTTATCACATTGACCCTGAAATCAACCACGGCATTCCGGAATTAATCAACTCTTATGACATTGCTGTGTTAACGGAAGACTCCATTTCCCATCTGGCAAAGCCGGAACGCCCTTTAATCGTATCGGACCAGTGGATGTACCACTCCCGCCTTTATGCGGCGGCAAGCTTTGTAAAGACTGCCGATTATCTGGATTTAATCCAGTTGAACTCTTTCGGCTGCGGTCTGGATGCCGTAACTACCGATCAGGTAAATGACATTTTATCCGGCTCCGGTAAAATCTATACCTGCCTGAAAATTGATGAGGTAAACAACCTGGGAGCTGCCAGAATCCGGATCCGTTCTCTCCTTGCTGCCATCCGGGTAAAGGAACAGTCAAAAGAAGAACGGGTAATTCATTCAAGCGCCATCAACAAGATTGCCTTTACGGAAGAGATGAGAAAGGATTACACCATTCTCTGCCCGCAGATGTCGCCCATCCATTTTGAAATATTGAACAGCGCTTTTAATGCCTGCGGCTATCATTTTGAAGTGCTTCCAAACGATAACAAACGGGCTGTTGATGTAGGACTGAAATATGTTAATAACGATGCCTGCTATCCTTCCTTAATCGTAGTTGGACAGATTATGGACGCTTTACTGTCAGGCAAATATGATTTAAATAAAGTTGCCGTGGTCATGTCCCAGACAGGCGGCGGCTGTCGTGCCACCAACTATATCGGATTCATAAGAAGAGCCTTGGAAAAGGCTGATATGGCCCACATTCCGGTCATCTCCTTAAATTTAGGAGGCATTGAAACCAATCCGGGCTTTAAGCTGAATGCAAACCTGCTGCTTCGTGCTGTTTATGCTGCGGTCTTCGGGGATGTCTTTATGCGGTGTCTGTACCGTATGCGTCCTTATGAAGCAGTTCCCGGCTCTGCCAATGAGCTGCACCGGAAATGGGCGGAAAAATGTAAGGAGTTTGTAAGCAGAAAGCACCCCTCCTTCTTTACATTTCAAAAGATGTGCCGGGAAATCGTGGAAGAATTTGATGCCCTTCCTATTACCGGGGAAAAGAAGCCACGGGTTGGAATCGTTGGAGAAATCCTTGTAAAATTCCTGCCTGCCGCCAACAATCATTTAGTGGACTTACTGGAAGCGGAAGGCGCTGAAGCAGTCTGCCCTGACTTACTGGACTTTATGTTCTACTGCTTCTACAACCAGATATATAAGGCGGAACATTTAGGAACCTCCAAAAAAACCGCCCGCATTTCCAGACTTGGAATCCGGGCTATGGAATATATCCGTAAAGCTGCTGCAAAAGCAATGAAAAACAGCACCCATTTTACTCCACCTGCTAACATTTACGATACGGTGGAACATGCCAAGACGATTGTATCTATCGGCAATCAGACCGGAGAAGGCCGGTTTTTGACAGGGGAAATGCTGGAACTGATTCACACAGGCACAAACAATATCGTATGCACACCTGTCACTTATACACATATGACGCTGCCGA